>CANRZD010000024.1 GCA_947644325.1 uncultured Clostridia bacterium | reverse complement strand
TGTCATCCATTATGCGTTCCAGCTGCCGGAGCAGAATGGGATGCCTGCCATAGAAGAGGTCATGCCTCTGCCGAAAAAGACTGCTTAAAGGCAGTATCCGAAAGGCTTACTGCCTTTCGGATACATATTATCTGCTAATTTCTCCCTTTGCGATATCACGCAAATGCCGGGGGCTTTTTGATTTATAAAGGGCGGCTACCGGCGCACGTCCTTGATGCGCAGCAGGGACGCGGCGATGTACTGGTTGCAAAGGGGCAGCAGGGGCCCCGTGCCGAAGGCCATGATGAGCGTGCCCACCCCCACCGTGGCCCCGCAGGCAAAGCCCACGGCCACGCAGGTGAAGTCGCTGATAATGCGCCACCAGCGGAAGGGAATCTTCGTCTTGTTGGGCACGATAAAGGACACGCAGTCGTAAGGGGCCATGCCCAGGTTGGCGGTGACGTAGAAGGAGCAGCCCAAGATCTGGCACAGCACCCCGCACAGGGTCAGGACTAAGCGCACCCACAGGCTCAGCTCCTCTGTGGGGGGCGCGCTGGCGTTTAAGAAAGAGGTGCAGATATCCGCCGAAATGCCGATGAGGAACATGTTCCCCAGGGTGCCCAGCCCCAGCATGGAGCGGTCGATAAAGAACACGCCCAGAAGCAGGATGCCGTTAAAAATGATCTGCCAGGTGCCGAAGGTCAGCCCCAGCTTAGAGGAGACCCCCAGGTTCAGGGTGGAGAAGGGGTCGGCCCCCATGCCCCCCAGCACGTAGAGGGACACCCCGACGCCCATGACGATGACCGCCGCAAACATGGCGAATATGCGCCTGGGCAGAAACTGCCCGGCGTACTTTCCGTTATATTTCCTGCGCTTTCCCATTTTTCTTCCTCCTTATTCCCGATACCCTGTGACGGCCCGCGGGAGCCCGGCCCAGTCCTTGTGCAGGGCAAGGCCAAAAAGGCCCGCCGCCTTGAAGATATCCAGCACCGCCTGCCCCTGCTCCTCGCCGATCTCTACCCCCAAGAGCCCCCCGTGCCGGAGCCTCGGCGCCCACAGCTCCCCTATGGCCCGGTAGAAGCTAAGGCCGTCCGGCCCGCCGTCTAAGGCCATGGGGGGCTCTTTTCGCACCTCGGGCTGCAGGGTGGGCAGGGTGCTTTCTGCGATGTAGGGGGGGTTCGCGGCGATCACGTCCAGCCCTCCGAAGCGCCCCGCTGTCTCCGGGGAGAGCACGTCGCCCCTGTGGGCCCGCACACCGTACCGGGGGTACTGCCCCAGGTTTTTTTCCAGATACCCGAAGGCCTCCTCCGACAACTCCACGCACTCCATCTGGAGGCCCGGGCGCAGCCCGCACAGCCCCAGGGCCACCGCGCCGGTGCCGGCGCACAGGTCAATTCCTCTCAGGGGCCGGTGCGATGGCAGCCTTTCCCCCAAGGCCTCTACCAGCACGGCCGTGTCCTCCCGGGGCACAAGCACGCCCTCGCCTACAAAGAGACTTAGCCCCATGAACTCCCACCGCCCCAGGATGTACTGCAGGGGGCGGCGGGCGGCCCGCTCCTCCACCGCCCGCAGGAAGGCACGCTCCTTGTCCTCCGGGCAGGGCTCCTCCCCGTGGACGGCCAGCCCCGGCCGGTCCAGGGAGAAAAAGTGCTGGCACAAAAGGGCCGCGTCTGTGCCCGGGTCCTCCAGGCCCGCCCCGGCCAGACGGCGGCGGCATGTAAGATAAAGCGCCCGGTACGTCACCGGATCAGGTCCTCGCCGTTTTCCGGTATCACGGCCTCCATGGCGGCGATGGCGGCTTCTATCATCTTGTCGTCGGGCTCCTTTACGGTGATGCGCTGCATCCACAGCCCCGGCGCGGTGATGATGCGGGAGAGAAGCCCCGTGCGCCTGGCGCAGGCCTTCTGCAGCTCATAGCCGATGTTCACCATAAGGGGGATGCAGAGAAGCTTCGTAATGGTGCGCAGGAAGGGGTTCTCGAAGGGGATGAAGAAGCCGATGATAATGCCGATGAGAAGCATCAGGATCAGGAAGCTGGTGCCGCACCGGGGGTGGAAGCGCCCCTGTCTGCGCACGTTCTCCACGGTCAGGGGCAGGTCGTTTTCATAGCAGAAGATGGTCTTGTGCTCCGCCCCGTGGTACTGGAAGGTCCTGCGCATGTCCGGCAAAAGGGACACAAGCAGAATGTACCCCACAAAGATTGCGATGCGCAGAAAGCCCTCGAACACCGAGCGCCAGGGGGAGATGTCCCCGGGCACCACCCCCTGCAGAAGGTTAAAGAGCACCGTGGGCAGGAAGAAGAACAGGAGGATGGCAAGGCCCACCCCCAAGACGCTGCCCACCGTCATCACCAGGGCCGTCATCTTTTCGCCCAGGTGCTCGTCCAGCCACTTGTCAAGGCCGGAAAGCTCCTCCCCCTCGTCCCCCTGGGTGAGCTTGTCGGCGGAGATAGACAGGGCCTTATACCCCAGGCGGAAGGTATCTATCATGGAGAAGATGCCCCGGATAAAGGGCTTCCCTAAGAGCGGGTGCTTCTCCCGGGTCCAGCGGGCCTCGATGTCCTCTGTGGAGATATTCCCCTTTTCGTCGCAGAAGGCGGCGGTGACCTTTTTGGGCCCCACCATCATGATGCCCTCTATGAGGGCCTGCCCGCCGATGCTTGTGATCCTTTTGGTTTTTTCCATTATTCACGATTCCTTTCCAGCAGCTTCAAGATCTCCGGCGTGCCCGCGATGCGCTCCGGGTGGGCCTCTAAGGCGGCGCACAGGGGCAGGGTGATGGTTACCGCCGTGCCCACGCCCTCCTGACTCTGGAGCTCTAAAGAGCCCCCGTGCATGGTGGTGATCTCATCCGCCACCGCCAGCCCAATGCCAGACCCCCGCACCAGCTGGTTTGCCTTATAGAACTTTTTCTTCACGTTGGGCAGGTGCTCCGCCGGGATGCCGCAGCCGGTGTCTGTCACCGTCACCTGTATGGCGTCCGTCCCGCCGGAGGCCGCAACGGTCACCCGGCCCCCCTCGCCTGTGTACTTGAGGGCGTTGTCCAAAATGTTCACGAACACCTGCCGCAGCCGGTTGCGGTCCCCGTACACCGGGGCCAGGAGGGAGGTTTCTTCATAGCTTAGCTCCTTGTGCTCGGTGCGGGCCCGGTCGGTGAAAAGGTACACCGCCTCGTCCAGCTCGGCAATCAGGTCCAGCCGCTCCGCTAAAAGCCGCATGCGCCCGCTCTGCAGCCGGGAGAAGTCCAGAAGTTCCTCCACCAGCCCCGAAAGCCGCTCCGACTCCCGGATAATGACCCCGATGCCCTTTTCCTCGGTGCTGGGGTCCGCGCCCCCCTGCAATGTCTCGGCCCAGCCCTTTATGGCCGTCAGGGGCGTGCGCAGCTCGTGAGAGACCGAGGAGATGAAGTCGTTTTTCATGCGCTCGGCGGCGCCCAGCTCCCCGGCCATGTCGTTGATGGCGTCGCACAGCTCTCCGATCTCGTCGTCCTTTGACTTCTCGATGCGCACCTCGAAATCCCCCTGGGCGATCTGCCGGGCGCTCTCGCTCACCTGCCGCACCGGCACCAGAATGGACCGGATGAAGTACGCGCCGCTCAAGGTCAGCAGCAGCATGACGAAGGCCCCGCCCAAAATAAGGGCGCTGATGACAAGGGTGGTCTGGTGGTCGGCCCTCTCTAAAGAAACCATGTAGCGGATGGAGCCGATGAGGCTGCCGCTCTGGTCCCGCACCACCCGGGTGATGGCCATGACACGCTCCCCGGAATTGAGCTCTCCCACCCACTTTCCGGCGCTGTCCTCGCTTTTCAGGGCCATTTCATAGTCGGGCATGGCCTGGTTCTGGTCGGGCTCGAAGCCTGTGGAGGTGATGAACACCCGGCCGTCCTTGCTCAGGGCCATGATCTCCATGCGGTTCTTGTCCTGGAAGTAGTTCTCGATGTAGTCCCGGGTGATGGCCGCAAACTCCGAGGTCTCGTACCCCCCCGAGCTGCCGGAAAGCCAGTTCAGAAGCTCTTCCACCCGGCCGGTCAGGGCCAGCTCCAGGCCGCTGTAGGTGGAGCTCTGCACCATTAAAGACAAAGTGACGATGGAAATGAGAAGCACCACGAACACCACGCCGATGGTGTTGATGAACCACCGGCGGGAGACGCCCCGCTTCACAGGAGGCCCAGCTTGACAAGCTGAGCGCGGCAGGCGGCTTCCAGCTTTTCGGCGGCCTGCTCCAGGGTTATCCCGGAAAGGGTGCACCCGGCGGCCCCCGGGTGCCCGCCTCCCCCGAAGCTTTCACCGATTTCCCGGGCATTGGCAGGGGGGTTGCTGCGTATAGAGGCCTTTACTTTACCGCCCTCTTTCTCTTTCAAGATTACTCCCAAGAGCACCCCCTTGACCTGCCGTGGCAGCGAGGCTACCCCTTCCAGCTCGCTGTCCCGCACCCCGGTCCGCTGGTAGATGGAGCGGGGCACCTGCACCATGGCGCACTTCCCGCCGCAGGAAAAGGAAATGCTTTCCATTACAAGCCTTTCGGCCTCCAGCTGGGCCTTGGACTTGCTCTCGAACATTTCCAGGTTTATCCTTGCCCCCTCAGCCCCCAGTTCCAGCAGCTCCGCGGCAATGCGGTGGGTGCGGGGAGAAACACTGGGATAACGGAAGCATCCTGTATCCGTGGTCAGGCCGGTGTACAGGCAGTCTGCCATGACCTTGTCCGGCTTTACCCCCATTTCCTCCAGCAGCAGGTAGATAAGCTCGCAGTTGGCGGCGGCGTCCTCTTCTACCCAGCTTTCCCGGGCAAAGGGCCTGTGGCCGCTGTGGTGGTCTATGGCCAGCTCGATTTTCTCCCCGTATTCCTTTTCCAGGGGGCCTAAAAGATCGGTGGCGGCTACGTCGACCGAGATAATATGGGCAGGCTCCCAGCCAAAGGGCGGCTGCCCGGCGGTAAGGTGGGCGTATTTCCCGTCGATTTCATCCCCGCAGATAAACCAGGCCCGCTTGCCCAGGGCCCTGAGCCCCCGCACCAGGGCGCAGGCCGAGCCCAGCGTGTCCCCGTCCGGGGAGGCGTGGCACAGCACCAGTATATCGTCCCAGCCCCTCAGCAGGGCGGCGGCTCCACGGCAGTCTGTCATAGCTCTCCCTCCCCGTCTTCCGGCTCCTGTGGGGGGATGTCCAAATCCCGCAGGATGCGGGAAATGGACGCGCCGTACTCGATGGAATCCGTGGCCTTGAAAATGAGCTCCGGCACGTGGCGCAGCTTGAGCCTGTGGCCAAGCTCACGGCGCACGTAGCCCGCCGCAGACTTTAGCCCCTGCACCGCGCCCTTTGTGCGCTCCAGGCCCTCCATAGTGCTCACGTACACCGTGCAGTAGGAAAGGTCGTTTGTGACCTCTACCCGCACGATGCTCAAAAGGCAGTCCTTTACCCTTGGGTCCTTTACCTCCCGCAGAATGGCGGAAAGCTCTCTGTGCACGTCCTCGGTGACCCGGGCGATCTTGTTTGTGGCCATTTCCACACGCTCCTTTCCCTGGGGCTTTTTACTTTAAGCTTCCCCGAAATGCTGGAGAAAATCGGTATAATAGTCCCCGGCCTTGAAGCGGGGGTCCCGCACGATCTCTATCTGGCTCTCGATGTTGTTCTGGGTGCCGCCCACCACCAGCTCGCACAGGGCCGACTGCATCTTGCGGATGGCCTCCTCCCGGGTGGAGGAGTAGACGATCATCTTGCCCAGCATGGAGTCGTAGTAGGGGGGGATGTCGTAGCCCTGGTAGAGGAAGGTGTCAAACCGCACCCAGGGCCCGCCGGGTGTGTGGAAGAACCCCACCTTCCCCGCGCCCAGGGCGTTTATGCGGCACTCGATGGCCGCCCCCTGCACCTCTATGTCCTCCTGGGTGAAATCAAGGGGCACCCCCGCCGCAATGCGGATCTGCCACTTGACGATGTCCACCCCGGTCACAAGCTCCGACACCGGGTGCTCTACCTGCAGGCGGGTGTTCATCTCCATAAAGTAGAAGCGCCCTTCCTTGTCCATCAAAAACTCCACGGTGCCCGCGTTCACATAGCCCGCGGCCCGGGCGGCCCGGGTGGCGGTCTCCATAAGCTTTCTGCGTATCTCGGGGCCCACCGCCGGGGAGGGCGACTCCTCTATGAGCTTCTGGTTGTTTTTCTGGATGGAGCACTCCCGCTCCCCCAGGCACACGATGTTCCCGGAGCGGTCCGCCAAAAGCTGCACTTCTATGTGCTTTACCGGCGCCAGATACTTTTCCAGGTACATCCTCCCGTCCCCGAAGGCCTTTTCCGCCTCCTGCCGGGCGGTCTCGAAGGCCCGCTCCATATCCTGCGGCGCTTTCACCAGCCGTATGCCCTTGCCGCCGCCCCCGGCGCTGGCCTTGATGAGCACCGGGTAGCCGATCTTTCCGGCCTCCGCCGCCGCCTGGGCCGCGTCCTCCAGAAGGTCCGTGCCCGGGGTCACCGGCACGCCGTTTTCCTTCATGAGCCTGCGGGCGCGGTCCTTGTCGCCCATGCTGGAGATGACCTCGGCCGGGGGCCCGATGAACGTAAGGCCGTACTGCCGGCACAGGGCCGCAAAGTCCGCGTTTTCCGCCAGGAAGCCGTACCCCGGGTGCACCGCCTGGGCCCCCGTGGCCATGGCCGCGCTGACGATGCGCCGGCCATTAAGATAGCTTTCCTCGGCCCGGGCCCCGCCGATGCACACGGCCTGGTCCGCCAAAGCCACGTGCAGGGATTCCTTATCCGCCTGGGAGTACACCGCCACGGTGGAGATGCCCATTTCCTTGCAGGCCCGTATGATGCGGATGGCGATCTCCCCCCGGTTTGCTATGAGAATTTTCGTGAACAATTTTCTTCCATCCTTTCACAAAGGGCTTATCCGGCCGCATCCACAAGGGCGAAGGAGAATTCGGCGCTGACGCAGACCTTGCCGTTTACCCGGCCCACGCCCTTGCAAAAGTAAAAGCTGCCCCGCTGCCGGATGAGCTCGCACTGGGTCTCCAGGGTGTCGCCGGGCTTCACCTGGCCCCGGAACTTCACTTTATCAAGGCTGGTGAATAAGGGCGTCTTCCCCTGGGCCGCGCCCAAAAGCAGCACGCAGGCCGACTGGGCCATCATCTCGCACTGGATGACCCCCGGCACCACGGGGTTACCGGGAAAATGCCCCTGCAGAAAGTACTCGTCCCCTTTGATATGGCACTTGCCATGGGCTATGCCGTCTATGAGCTCTACCTCGTCTATGAGCAGCATGGGCTCCCGGTGGGGCAAGAGCTTCTTTATTTCTTCTTTGTTCATAGCAGGCTCCCCTCCTTACACGATGCGGAACAGGGGCTGGCCGTACTCCACCACCTGCCCGTTGCCCACGCAGACCTCCGCGATCTTCCCGGAGACCTCCGCCGGTATCTCGTTCATAAGCTTCATGGCTTCAATAATGCACAGGGTGTCGCCTTTTTCTACCCTGTCGCCCACCGCCACGAAGGGCTTGCTCTCCGGCGACGCCGCCGCGTAAAAGACCCCTACTGTGGGGGACGCCACTACCGTGCCCTCCTTCTCCTTCTGCGGGGCCTCCGGGGCCTCTACCGGGGCGGGCATAAAGGGCGAGCCCGCCTCCTGCTGGAAGCTGGCCGCCTGGGGCTTTCGCTCCAGCTTCAAAGACACCTGCCCCTCCTTATAGCAAAGGGCTGTCAAACCGTTTTCACTCATGAGCCGCGCTAAGCTCTCGATTTCCTTGATTTCCATAGGGCCCTCCTTTCACCTTACGGCCTTAAAGGCCAGGTACGCGTTGTGCCCGCCAAAGCCCAGGGACGCCGACAAGGCCATCTCGATTGGGGCTTTCCGGGCCTTATTGGGCACATAGTCCAGGTCGCACTGGGGGTCGGGCTCTTTATAGCCGATGGTGGGGGGCGCCACGCCCTCCTCCAGGGCCTTCACACAGGCGATGGCCTCTACGGCCCCGGCCGCGCCCAGCATGTGGCCGGTCATGGACTTGGTGGAGCTCACCATGCACTTATAGGCCGCTTCCTCCCCCAGGCCCTTCTTGATGGCCAGCGTCTCCCCGGAGTCATTGAGGGGCGTGCTGGTGCCGTGGGCGTTCACATAGAGCTTCGCGGGGTCTTCGCAGCCGCCGGCCTCTTCATAGGCCATTTTCAGGGCCCGGGCCCCGCCGATGGCCTCCGGGTGGGGGGCGGTGATGTGGTGGGCGTCGCAGGTGACGCCGTAGCCGCAGAGCTCCGCGTAGATCTTCGCGCCCCTGGCCTTGGCGTGCTCGTATTCTTCCAGCACCAGGGCCCCGGCCCCCTCGCCCATGACAAAGCCGTTTCGCCGGGCGTCAAAGGGCACGCAGGCACTCTCAGGGTCTTCGGTGGTAGACAGGGCCTTCATGCTGGCAAAGCCCGCCACCCCCAGGGGGATGATGGCCGCCTCCGCGCCGCCGGTGAGCACCGCGTCCAGGTACCCGTGCTTGATGGCCCTATACGCCTCGCCGATGGCGTTGTTGCCCGTGGCGCAGGCGGTGACAGCCGGGATGGCCGCCCCCTGGAAGTTATATTTGATGGCGATGAGCCCACTTGCCATATTGATGATAAGCGCCGGGATGAAAAAGGGCGACACCCGCCGGGGCCCCTTCTCCATAAGGGCCTGCTGCTGGGCGGCAAAGGTCTCGATGCCGCCGATGCCCGAGCCGAAATAGGTGCCGATGCGCTCGGGCTCCAAAGTGCCCACGACGCCGCTTTCCTCCACGGCCTGGCTGGCCGCCGCCAGGGCGTACTGGCAGAAAAGGTCGTACTTGCGCACGTCGCCCTTTTCCATGTACTGCAGGGGGTCGAAGTCCTTTACCTCCGCCGCCACCTTGACCTTATACTCCTCCGTGTCAAACTTCGTGATGGGCCCCACGCCGCACCTTCCGGCCTTCAGAGACTCCCAGAAGGCGGGCACGCTGCTGCCCACCGGCGTCACGGCCCCCATGCCTGTAATGACCACTCTACGCATGATAACGCTTCTCCTTTCCCGTTTCCCTTTTCAGGTGGCCAGGCCCCCGTCTACGCGGATGGTCTCGCCGTTGATGTAGTCAGAGTCTGAAGAAGCCAGGAACAAAGCCGCGTTGGCCACGTCCTCGGGCTTCCCCATCCTTTTCATGGGCACCTGCTGCAAAAGCGGGTTGTCCTCCTTGATGTCCTTTGTCATGTCCGTCTCGATAAAGCCGGGGGCGATGCAGTTGCAGCAGACGCCCCGGCTGCCCAGCTCCTTGGCCACAGACTTTGACATGCCGATGAGCCCGGCCTTGGAGGCGGCGTAGTTCACCTGCCCGGCGTTTCCCACCAGGCCCGCGATAGAGCTGATGTTGATGATCTTCCCCTGCCGCCTGCGCATGAAGTCCCGGCAGCAGGCCCGCATCATGTGGAAGGCCCCTTTCAGGTTGATGTCCAGCACCATGTCGTAGTCGGCGTCCTCCATCTTCACCATCAGGCCGTCCCGGGTGACCCCGGCGTTGTTGACCAGGATGTCGATTTTCCCCATCTCCTCCGTCACAGCCTTCACGGTGTCCTTTACGCCCTGCTCGTCCCGCACGTCGCAGCAGTAGGCCCGGGCTTTGCGGCCCAGGGCTTCTATCTCTTTTACGGTCTCTATGGCAGGCTCCTCGGGCCCCACGTAGATGACCGCGATGTCCGCGCCGTTTTCGGCGAATTTCAAGGCGATGGCCTTCCCCAGCCCCTGGGAAGCCCCGGTAATGAGGGCCAGTCGGTTTTCAAGCTTCATATGTGTTTGCTCCTTTATTTCATACTGTCAGACAGCGCCGCCTGAAGGGACGCTATGTCCTGCACGGGGTAGACCCGCGCTTCCTTCGATATCTTTCGGATGAGCCCGCAGAGGGTCCTGCCCGGGCCGCACTCAAAGAAGGTGTCCACGCCCTCCCTTAAAAGGGCCTCTATGGTCTCCTGCCAGCGCACCGGGCTCTGCACCTGCCGCACAAGCAGCGCCCCCATGTCCCCCTCGTAGGGGCTGGCCGTGGCGTTTGCGTAGACGGGCACGCCCGGCTCCTTCAGCTCTATGGCCCCCAGGGCTTTTTCAAGGGCCTCCCCGGCGCTTTTCATAAAGGGGGTGTGAAAGCCGCCGCTTACGGCCAGCTTCTTGGCCCGGCCCCCGGCTTCACTGACTTTTTCGCAGAAAGCGTCCATCTGCTCCGGGCTGCCGGCCACCACCAGCTGGCCGGGGCAGTTGTAGTTTACGGGCCAAATTTTGTGAAAGGCCCCGCAGAGCTCCTCCACCTTTTCGTTTGTAAGCTTTAAGACCGCCGCCATGGCCCCGGGGTTTTTCTCCCCGGCCCGCTGCATGGCCCGGGCCCGCTCACACACGAAGCGGAAGCCCTCCTCCCGGGAGAACACCCCGGAAAAGGTCAGGGCCGCGATTTCCCCCAAAGAGAAGCCCGCGCAGAAGTCGGGCTCCACCCCCGCTTCCTTGAGGGCCACAGCCGCCGCCAAGTCTACACAGTAGACGCAGGGCTGGGTGTTCTCGGTGACGGAGAGCTCCTCCGCCGTGCCGGAAAAGCACTGTTCCGAGGTGCCCGGCCGCAGGGCGTCCGCCAGGGCGAAGACTTCTTTCACGGCGGCGCTTCCTTCCCACAGGGACTGCCCCATGCCCGGGTACTGGGCCCCCTGGCCGGAAAATACAAAGGCTACTTTACCCATTTCCCCGCCCCCTTCAAGACTTCCTCCGCCTGTGTGAACATCTCTTTGATGATCTCGGCGGCGGGCTGCTCTTTATTTACCATGCCGGCTATCTGCCCGGCCAGGAAATCGCCGGTCTTCTCATCGCCCTCCACGGCGGCCCGGTACAGGGCGCCGCTGCCCAGCTTCTCCAGCTCCTCGTCGGAGATCTGGCTGTACTCGGCCTTCAAGAACTCCTTGGCGAACTGGTTCTTGATCTGCCGCACCGGGTGGCCCAGGCGCTTGCCGGTGGTCATGGTGGCGATGTCGTTGGCTTTTAAGACCTTCTTTTTATAGTTGGGGTGCACGCCGCACTCATGGGCCACTAAGAACCGGGTGCCCACCTGCACGCCCACGGCCCCAAGCAGGAAGGCCGCGGCCACGCCCCTTCCGTCGCCAATGCCCCCGGCCGCCAAAACAGGCAGGTCCGTGGCGTCGCAGACCTGGGGCACCAGCACCATGGTGGTCAGCTCCCCCACGTGCCCGCCGGACTCCCCGCCCTCGGCGATGACGGCGGCGGCCCCGGCCTTTGTGACCAGCCGCGCCATGCTGACGCTTGCCACCACGGGGATGACCTTGATGCCCGCCTCCCGCCACAGGGGCATGAAGCGGCTGGGGTTCCCGGCCCCGGTGGTGACCACCGCCACCTTTTCTTCGGCCACGACCTTAGCCACCTCCTCCGCAAAGGGAGACATGAGCATGATGTTCACCCCGAAGGGCTTATCTGTAAGGCTGCGGGCCAGCCCGATCTGCTCCCGCACGTACTGGGCGTTGGCGTTCATGGCGGAGATGATGCCCAGCCCTCCGCCGTTTGACACGGCGGCCGCCAGCTTCCCGTCGGATATCCAGGCCATGCCGCCCTGGAAAATGGGGTATTCTATCCCCAAAAGCTCACACAAAGGCGTCTTTATCATAAAAAATGGTCCCTCCTTTTATTTCGTCCACTTTATCAGGCAGGCGGCGCTGGAAAGCCCGCCCCCAAAGGCCGACAGCAGGATGTAGTCCCCCGCTTCAAACATCCCTCCCCGGGCCGCCTCGTCCAGCAGGATGGGCTCGCTGGCGGAGGAGGTGTTCCCCACCTCCTGGATGTTCATAAGAAAGCGTTCCGGGGCGATCTCCGGCAGGCGGCGCCGGGCCTCGTTTATGATGCGGTAGTTGGCCTGATGGGGGATCACCGCCTTCACCTGCTCCCCCTTCACCCCGGCCTTCTCCAGGACGGAGCGGATGCCGCTTACCATAGCGGTCACCGCGAACTTATAGGTGGCCTGGCCCTCCATGTTCACCTTGTTTTTAGGGAGCTCATGCTCATAGAAGGGAGAATTGTTCCACCAGGTGGGGATGGAGATGATGTCGTCGCCCCCCTGGGTGTGCAGCTCGCTGGAAAGGTAAGCGTCCCCTTCTCCCAAGACCGCCGCCCCGGCCCCGTCGCCGAAGATGCAGCAGGTGGCCCGGTCCCCCCAGTCCAAGAGGCCGCTCATGCGCTCGCCGCTGACCACGAGAACCTTTTTCACGGCCCCCCGGGCAAAAAAGCCCGCAGCCACATCCAGGGCAAAGAGGAAGCCCGGGCAGGCCACGTTGATGTCAAAGCAGGGGCAATGGGCCCCCAGGCGGTTCTGCACCATGCCCGCAAGGCCCGGGGAAATGGTGTCGGCGCTGATGGTGGAGGCGATGATAAGGTCCAGTTCCTCCGCCTTCACCCCGGCGTCCTCCAGGGCCCGGCGGGCGGCCTCGGCCCCCAGGTCCGTCCCGGTCTCAGTGGTGCACACATGGCGCCGTTTCACGCCGATCCTTTTCATGATCCATTCGTCAGAGGTCTCCACCATCCGCTCCAGCTCCTCGTTGGTGACGACCCTCTCCGGCAAAAAGCTGCCGGTGCCCAGTATCTGAAAGCTCATACATCCTTCTCCCGTCTGTAAATTTCCGAAACGCGTTCACTTCTATTTTACCGAAAAAAGCAAGGTTTGTCAACGTTTGGGGGCGGTTGACAAACCAATTCCCGCAGGGTATAGTAAAAGGAAAAAAGGAGGCCGCCTATGGACCCCATCCGCAAGGCCGCCGGGCAGGACGCTTCCCGGCTGGCAGAGATACTCATTTTCGCAAAGCGCGTCCAGTACCGTCCCATTTTCCAGAACGACCGGGTGTCCTTCGGGGAGATGCAGGTGCTGCCCCTGGCCCTGGACTTCGCCCGCCGCCCGGAGGCCCTTCGGGGCCTGTGGGTCTTTGATGACGAGTTTGTAAAGGGCCTGCTGCGGGTACAGGGCGACGAGATCAAAGAGCTCTACGTGGACCCCTTCTTCCAGCGCCAGGGCATCGGGGGCAGGCTCATGGCCTTTGCCCTTCGGGGCCTGGGGGCCCGCCGCCTGTTCGTGCTGGAAAAGAACGCCGGGGCCATCGATTTTTACAGGCGGCAGGGCTTCGTCTTTACGGGCGCGCGCCGGCTGGAGCCCGGCACCCCCGAATATGTGGCCGAAATGGCCCTGTCACCCCAATAAGAACCCGCCATTCACCCCCAACGTCTGGCCGGTGACAAATTCATTTTCCGCCAAAAACAGCGCGGCGGCGGCCACCTCCTCCGGGGCGCCCAGGCGGCCCAGGGGGGTGTCTTCCCTGAGGGCCGCAAGCTCAGCCGGGGAGAGGGAAGCGTTCATAGGCGTGTCGATGACGCCGGGGCACAGGCAGTTCACCCGTATGCCCGAGGGGCCCTCCTCCTGGGCCAGGGCCTGGGTGAAGCCGATGACTGCAGCCTTCGAGGCCGAATACGCCGCCTCGCAGGAGGCCCCCTGCTGGCCCCACATGGAGCTGACGTTCACAATGGAGCCCCGCTTTCTCCGTATCATGGGCGGCAGGGCCCGGCGGCAGCACAGGAACACCCCCCGGGTGTTCACGGCGAAAACACGCTCCCAGTCTTCGAGGCTCATGTCCGTGAGAAGCCCCCGCCAGGAAATGCCCGCGTTGTTTACGAGGGTGTCAAGAAAGCCGAAGTCTTTTTCGGCCGCAGCAAACAGGGCGTCTACCTCCTCCTCCCGGGTCACGTCGCACACATACACCCGCCCGCCGATGGCTTCGGCGGTCTCCCGGGCCCGCTCCGGGTGGGCGCGGCAGGCCATGGCCACCCCATAGCCCGCCCGGGCGAAGGCAACAGCCATGGCCCGGCCAATGCCCCCGGAGGCCCCGGTGATCAGGACGTTTTTCACAGCTCCATGCCCCCTTTCTCGTAAAAAATGGCGGAAAGAGCCGCCAAAGGGGCCGTTTCTGTGCGCAGGATGCGGGGGCCCAGGGTCAGCGCGGGCCCGCCGCCTATGGCTTCGGCCAGGGCCGCTTCTTCGGGGGTAAAGCCCCCCTCGGGCCCGATGAACACGTAAAAGGGCCCGTCTGCCCCCTGCAGGGCCGATTTTAGGCTCTCTGTGCCCTTTTCATAGAAAAAGAGGACGGCGCCGCCCCCCGCGGCCTCCTCCAGGGCGGCGCGAAGGCGCGCGGGTTCCCGCACCTGGGGCACCATGCCCCGGCCGCTCTGCTTGGCGGCCTCAAGGGCGATGCGCTGCAGGCGGGCTGTTTTTTTCTCGTGCTGCCGTGGGTCGGGGCGGGCCACGCACCGGGTACTTTCTATGGGCCATATGGCATGGGCCCCCAGCTCCACGGCCTTTTGGGTGACGGTGTCCAGCTTGTCGCCCTTAGTAAGGCACTGGCACACGGTGACCCGCACCGGCGGCTCCGCCCGGTTCGGCACAGGCGCGAAGACGGAGAGCCACAGGCCGTCCTTTTCTGTGCGGTCCACACGGGCCGGGTAGTCTGTGCCCCGGCCGTCGCACAGGGTGACTTCCTCCCCCGGGCGCAGGCGCAGAGAGCGGGCCCCGTGCAGGCCCTCCTCTCCCCCTAAGAAATAGGTGGGGCCGGGGGTGTCGGGGATGAAAAATCTAGGCATAGGGGCCTCCTTTTCAGGTTGGTTTCCTGGTGCAATTTTACCGCCCCGGGCCCTTTTTGTCAACTTGCGCCCGGGTGCAAGCTGTGGTATAATAGCGAAAAAAGCAAACGGAGGATGGTAACACATGGAGATTTGCGGAAACCGCGAGATGGAACTCTTAAAGAAGCTGGGCTTCACCCGGGTGGCCGGCTCCCCGGAGGAGCTGCAGGCAGCGGAGATTTTGAAGGCTGAGTGCGAGGCCCTGGGCGTGCCGGCCATTCTGCAGGACTTTGAGATCGAGGACGCGGACATCGGGACCGCCACCCTGGAGGTCCTGGAGCCCTATAACCAGAGCTACCCGGTCACCGGCTACAAGTGCGCCCAGAACACCTTTGAAGACGGCCTTACCGCCGAGCTCCTTTACGTGGAGGACGGGGAGGACGTGAACCTGTCGGAAGCAAAAGGGAAGATCGTGCTGGTGAACCCCGGCTACATGCGGGTACCCCTTTTTAAGAAGCTCATGGCCGCGGGGGTGGCGGGCATCGTCACCATGGAAGGGACCCTGCGGGACGACCGGCAGGAGACGGACCTTTCCACCCGCAAGCTGCGCCGGACCCTGCGGGCCTTCGGAAGCGTGCCCATGGTGCACACCCGGGTGCTGGACGGCTTCGACATGGTGAAGCGGGGCGCCTGCAAGGCAAAGCTGGTGCTGCGGGGGGCCACGGTGGAGAAGACCTCCCATAACGTGATTGCCACGGTGATGGGCACCGGCAAGCCCCATGAGATCGTGTCCTTCGGGGCCCACTTCGATTCCGTTGACTTCTCCAAGGGCGTGTACGACAACGGCGCGGGGTCGGTCATCAACATGGAGATCCTGCGGTACTTTGTGGAGAACCCGCCCTACCGCACGGTGAAGTTCATCTGGTACGGCTCAGAGGAGATCGGCCTGGAGGGCAGCTGGGCCTACGTGAAGGCCCACCAGGAGGAACTGAAGGACCACAAGCTCATGATAAACGTGGACGTGGGGGGCCCGGTGCTGGGCACGGACAAGGTCACCGTAACCGGCGAGGAGAAGCTTACGGCCTTCGCCGACTACATGGCGAAGATATGCGCCTGCCCGGCCAAGGTGAAGCAGGGCATCTATTCCAGCGACTCCATCCCCTTTGCGGACAGCGGCGTGCCCGCCATCAATTTCAGCCGGGACGGCGCCCCGGGCGCTTCCTATATCCACGACCGCTTTGACACCCTGTCCTTCCTGTCTGCGGAGGCCCTGGCCCACACCACCCGCCTGGTGCTGGAGGTCTCCCGGGCGCTCATCAACGGGAAGGTCTTCCCCGTAGAGCGCAAGATACCCCAGAACATGGTGGAGGAAGTGGAAAAGTACCTTTATAAAAAAGAGCTGGCCGAGGTCTCCGCTGAGAAGTAAGCAAATCAAAACAGGCTGTGAGGACGCCCCCACAGCCTGTTTTTTATTCGTCTTCCTCGTCTTCTTCGTCTTCCGGCTCTTTCAGGGCCTCTCTTACAGCCTGCTCGATTTCGTGCCTGCTCTCGTCAATGGCGTTTCGCACCGCCCACTTTATGACAAAGTACAGGGCGATGAGCATAAAGACCGCCGTAGAGAGGCTGATGCCCAGTTCCTCCAGCATGTTTTCAGCTCCTTTGCAGCTTATCCAGCAGATGGCTCTTTTTCAGGGCGGCCCGCACCACGGCGCACAGGGGCACCGAAACCACCACGGCGATGACGGCGTTGATGCCGGAAGTGGCGGCTTTTGTAGCCACAGCGGTGAGCACCGCGCCCATCTCGCTGCCGATGAGCAGCCCCGACACAAAGGCCTTCGTCAGGTACAGGATCATGTAAGTGAGGCTGCCCGCCGCCGCGGCCAGGATGTTGAGCTTGTGGTTTGCGCCCTCCTGCCCTTTGGCGTAGGCCACCCAGCCGCACACGGCGGCCAGAAGGAACTTAAACGCAAAGGTAAAAGGCGCCGAGGCAATGTAGGCGGGGTTTGTCAAATCATAGAGGGCCGAGCCCACGCCCGCCGCCAGCCCCCCGAAAACGGGCCCCGCCACAAAGCCCGACAGCAGGCAGAAGATGTTCCCCAGGTGGATGCGGCTCACGTCGCCGATGGCCACGGGGATGGGGACGCTTATCATGTTCGACACGAACACCAGCGCCGCGAACACCCCCACCAGGGCGGTTTTGTACACAGATTTCCGATTGCTCATAGTCTACCCCTTCTTTCCTTATTGGCCCGCTCTATAGCAGGCGCTTTCGTGGTACAGGATAGCACTGACGCTTCTGTTTGTCAAGGGGCATGTCACCCCTTTAGCTCCACCCGCCGGATCTTCCCGCTGATGGTCTTGGGCAGGTCGTCCCTGAACTCCACGATGCGGGGGTACTTATAGGGGGCGGTGTGCTTCTTCACATAGCCCTGTATCTCTTTTTTCAAGGCCTCGGTGCCCTCGGTGCCCTTTGTCAGCACCACAAAGGCTTTTACCACCTGCCCCCGCACCGGGTCCGGGGCGCTGGTGACGGCGCACTCTAAGACATAGGGCAGCTCCATAATGACGCTCTCGATCTCAAAGGGCCCGATGCGGTAGCCGCTGGATTTTATCACGTCATCTGTGCGGCCCACGTACCAGTAGTAGCCGTCCTCGTCCCGCCAGGCGGTGTCGCCGGTGTGGTACATGTTGTCGTGCCAGGCTTCTTTGGTGTTCTCCTCGTCGCCGTAGTAGCCCATAAACAACCCGCAGGGCGCTCCCTTATCTGTGCGGATGACGATCTCGCCGGTCTCGCCCACGGGGGCGGGGGCGCCGTCGGGCAGCACGATGTCTACATCGTACAGGGGGCTGGGCACGCCCATAGAGCCGGTTTTCGGCACGGTGCCCACGGGGTTATAGATGGACAGGGTGGTCTCCGTCTGGCCGAAGCCCTCCATAAGGGACAGGCCTGTGGCCCGCTTCCACTGCTCGTAGACCTCGGGGTTCAGGGCCTCGCCGGCGGTGGTAGAGTACTCGATGGAGGACAGGTCGTACCGGGACAGGTCCTCCTTGATAAAGAACCGGTACATGGTGGGCGGCGCGCAGAAGGTGGTGATGTGGTACTTTGCGAACATGGGCAGGATGTCGTGGGCGTCGAACTTGTCGAAGTCGTAGGTGAAGATGGCGGCCTCGTTCATCCACTGGCCGTAGTACTTGCCCCACAAGGCCTTGCCCCAGCCGGTGTCGGAGATGGTGAAGTGCAGGCCGTCGGGGTTTACGTTGTGCCAGTACTTGGCGGTGATGTAGTGGCCCAGGGCGTACTTGTAGCTGTGCTCTGCGATCTTCGGGTAGCCCGTGGTGCCGGAGGTGAAGAACATGAGCATGGGGTCGCTGCCGCAGGGGGCGCCGGGCTTTCTCTCGTAGACGTCGGGGAAGGCGGCCACTTCCTTATCGAAGTCGTGCCAGCCCAGGCGGTTCTCCCCCACCATGATCTTTAATTCCACCCCGCAGTTTCTGGCGGAGCGGTCGGCCTCCTCGGCCACCTGGCCGTCTGCTGTGCAGAGGATGGCCTTGACCCCCGCGGCCTTGTAGCGGTAGTCGAAGTCGTGCTCCATGAGAAGGTTCGTGGCCGGGATGATCACCGCGCCGATCTTGTGCAGGGCCGTGATGACAAACCAGAACTGGTAGTGGCGCTTTAAGACCACCATGACCCGGTCGCCCCGCTTGATCCCCAGGGACTCCAGATAGTTTGCGGTTTTGGAGCTCCACCGGCTCATGTCCCCGAAGGTAAAGCGCCGCTCGGTCTTATCCCGGGAGACGTGGAGCATGGCGAGCTTATCCGGGCTCTTTTGGGCGATGGCGTCCACCACGTCGAAGGCGAAGTTGAACTTCTCCTCGTTCTTAAACTCTATGCGCTTTAAGATGCCGTTTTCGTCCAGCTCTGTGCGCACGAAGGGGTCCGACACGGTCTCCCGGTTCTGGCGGGCCATTTTCTGGTCGATGAGCTTCTGGAACCGGTCTTCCTCCTTCCCCTGGGCGAACTCCTCGGGGCCCTTTAAGACCAGGGCGTAGAACTCGCAGTCCGCCCCGTCTATGGCGATCATGCCGTGGGGGGTGGCGGAGTTATAGTAGATGGTGTCCCCGGGGTAGAGGGTCTCTGTGTGGCTGCCCACCTGTATCTTCATGGCGCCCTTTATGACGATGTCAAACTCCTGCCCCACGTGGGTGGAGAGCTTGATGGCCACCTTCTGCTCGGCCTCACTATACGGCATGGTCACGTAGAAGGGCTCGGCGGTCTTGTTCTTAAAGAGGGGGGCCTTATTTAGGTACTTGAAGCCCTGGCGGCGGGTGATGGGCAGGCCGTCCCCTTTGCGGCAGACGGTGTAGCTGGAGAGGGTGGGGCTCACGCCCTTTATCAGGTCCGTGGGGTCGATGGTGAAGCGCTGGGCGCACTTATAGATGAAGGTGAAGCTGAAGTCCCGCTCCCCTCCCTCGCACGCCTGATACTCCTCTTTGGAGGTGCCGGTGCACTTTGCCATCTCCTCCTCTGAAAGGCCCATGATCTCCCGCATGGTGCGGATGCGCTGGGCCACCTCCGTAAGCTGTGCTTTCAGGTCTGTTTTTTCCATATTCATTTCTCCTTTCGGTTTCCCCCGGGAAAGCAAAAAGCCCGCCCCACAGAAGTATGTCTTCCATGAGACGGACTTGGGTTTCAAATCCGCGGTACCACTCAAATTGCGCTTTCGCGCCTCTCATCGGGCTCCAGCAAGCCCTGGGCACTAACGCAGCCTGCGCGGGAGGCGTCTACTACCCATAGGGGTTCGGGCCTCCGGCTCGGAAGGGATCGGCGACTTCGGAAAACACCGCGCTGGCTCGCACCGCCCGCCAGCTCTCTGAAACGGCCGTCTTCCCGCCCTCTTCGTCACAGCCTTTCTCTCGCTATGAACTTTTTGAGTACTTTTCTATCATACACAGCCTGGGGGAAATTGTCAAGGGGTTCTGCAGGTTTTTTTCGCGCTGCCTGCAAAATTCATCTTTCCCGATGCTCATGAAAATATTGGAGAAGTGCATATAGTATTTCCTTTTGTTCCGTATCTAACCCATCCAAGGAGACAAACTCTCGCTCATCCAGCCCCAAAATATAATCCGTGGAAACGTGGAAGAACAAAGAAAGCTCCACCAGTTTTGCAGCCGTAGGGACGGATATGCCCATTTCCCAAGCGTTCACGCTGGAGCGGGTGACAGACATGATCTTAGCAAGCTCTGTCTGCTTTATGCCACGCGATGTACGCAATTCCTTTATACGGTTACAGGCTTGTATGACCATGCCGACACCTCCTTGTCAATTATAGTTTGCTCATTTGGATATTAAATTATCTTTAACGATTATTTTAATTTGACAAACTGGTCGTTTTGTGTTATGCTTTCCATAGGAAAAATCAAAAGGAGGAATTTGGAATGGATATGGAACCCAATCAGCAGCCCCAACAGTTTGAGCCGCCTGTAGCTTCCCAGCCAACAAAATTTTGCAAACACTGCGGAGGAGTGATCCCGGCCGACGCAGTGATATGTACACTGTGCGGGCGACAAGTTGAAGAAACCGCACAAGCTACCCCCAATATTGTCATCAACAATAGCAACCAAAATGTTAACACAAACAACAACCAAATGAATGCCTATATGCAGTCTAAGGCCCGCAACAAATGGGTAGCAGTGCTGCTGTGCTTCTTTCTGGGTGGAATCGGCGCTCACAAGTTTTATGAGGGAAAAATTGGCATGGGAATCCTTTATATCTTCACAATCGGCCTGTTTGGCATAGGGATTTTGATAGATTTTATCTGTCTACTTTTTAAGCCAAACCCCTATTACGTATAAAAACGTATAAAAAATAGAAGCACACAGCGTAGAGGTTGTGTGCTCCTATTTTTTATACGCCCCCTAAAACCGCCCGAACACGAAGGCCGCCGAAGGGCTCAGGTCTTCCTGTGTCCAGGGCCTTCCGGCGGGCGTGCCGGGCTTTAAGGCGGCGGAGGTCTCGTTTTTGTCGCACAAGGACCAGTTGGCCCAGCTGATGTGCCGCTCCTCCAGGAAATCCAGCCACTGGGCCGATTCCTGCAGGAACACGCCCCCGGAGCCGTCGGCAGCGCTGGCGCCCCACTCGCTGACAAAGACGGGCAGGCCCCGGGCTCTCACCTCGTCGATGCGGTCCCGCAGCCACTGGCCGTGGGTGCCCGCGTAAAAGTGCAGGGTGTAAAGAAGGTTCTCCCCCTCCAAAGGGTCCTCTGCGGCCAGATGGATGTCCTGGCTCCAGGTGGGGGAGCCCACTAAGACCAGCCCCCGGGAGTGGGCCCGTATGGCCTTTAGGATGCGCTGGGCGTAGGGCTTTACGTCCCCCTGCCAGGTGGCGCCGCCGTTTGGCTCGTTGCAGATTTCATAGAGGACGTTCGGGGTGTCCTTATAGCGCCGGGCCATCTCAGAGAAGAAGGCCTCGGCCTCGTCCGCGTGGGCCATGGGGTTCCCGTCAGACAGGATGTGCCAGTCGATTATCACGTACATGTCCTCGGCCACGGCGGCGTCTACGGCGGCTACAGCCTGGGCCTTTATGGCCTCCGGCTGGGAGAGATAGCCCCCCTCGCCGGTGTACATGGCCACCCGGAAAAGATTGGCCCCGAAGGCCTTGGTGTTCATTATGGCCTGCCTGCCGGCGTACTGGCCGAACCAGTGCAGGCCGTGGCTGCTCATGCCGTGCAGGACCAGGGGCTCGCCACGTTCGTTGCACAGCTGTGTGCCGACGACCTGCAGCCAGCCGTTCGCCTTTGCGCCGCCCGGGGAGGAGGGGGGCGCGGCGTCGGGCAGGGAGGCGCAGAGCATGGCGGCGGATATGAGGACGGACACGATACGCTCCAGCATAAAGGGGCCTTCTTTCTCTTTGAAGTCACGCCTTTATTTTAGCACAGAAGGGGGCGAAAAAAAACTCTTGCATTTTGGCGGGTTTCGTGGTATGATATTTGCTGTGCAATCGGAGAGTAAGGAGGTGTGACAGATGCCAAATATCAAATCGGCCAAGAAGCGCGTAAAGGTCATCAGCACGAAGACCCTGCAGAACCGGGCCGCCAATTCCCAGCTGAAGACGGAGATCAAGAAGGCCAACGCCGCTATCGAGAGCAACGCGGAGAACAAGACGGAGGCCGTGCGCGCCGCCGTGAAGAAGATCGACCAGGCCGCGGCCAAGGGGATCCTCCACAAGAATACCGCCGCCAGAAAGAAATCTGCCCTCGACAAGAAGCTGCACGCCAGCGCCTGAGCGGGACGCCCCAGCGGATTATGTTCATAAGGCCTGCTACCTCAAGGCATTGGGGTGCGGGCCTTTTTGCTTTTTCGGTTCTGCCCCACCAGCTTCCCGATTAGGACCGCCAGGGAGGCGAAAAAGGACAGGCCCAAAACGACCGCCTTTTGGACCTCTTCACGCTTTTCCTTCAGGCCCAGATACAGGGAATAGGGGGATTCCCAGGAGCCCCAGGGCCGGGCGAAAGCCACGTCTTCCCCGTTTTCATAGTGGACTGAGCAGCAGCCCACCATTTTTTTCACATAATAGCGGGAGCCGTCCGGGTAAGTCATGGTGTAGGTGTTCCCGCTGCGGGAGAAGCGGTAGGTCTCGCCGCCTATGGCTATCGTGCCCTGCGGGGGCCATAGCTTTTCGAAGCGGATTTCGGGCTCGGGCTTGCCGGCGTTTTCCGCGCCGCACCCAAAAGCAAAACCAAGATTTTTTTCATAGAGCGCACCCCTTCCCGCTTTTCCATTCTATTATAAATTGTATCATCCCTTTGCCCCTCCGTCAAGAAAAAGCGGGGGAAAAAGAAAACTCTTGACGAACCGCCCAGTCTATGGTATAATAACCCATGCTGTCAGGGAAAACCACCCCACGCGCGGGTGTAGTTCAATGGTAGAACCCCAGCCTTCCAAGCTGGTCGTGTGGGTTCGATTCCCATCACCCGCTCCAAACCTTTTTTCGCTGAGTCCTTTTT
>CANRZD010000023.1 GCA_947644325.1 uncultured Clostridia bacterium | reverse complement strand
ATGGGGGCTCTCGAGCTTCTCGATCCACTCTGTGGGCGCGACCCAGCGCTCGGCGTTCTCGATGATCTTCACAATGATGGGGTTGTGGTAAGAGGGGAACGTCTCGTGGCCGGCCTGGAAGTAGAAGATCTTGCCGTTGCCGCGGGTCCAGGTGGCGCCGCTACGGAAGAGCTCGCCGCCCCGGTACCAGTTGGTAAAGAGCAGGTCGTCGGGCTTGGGGATGTCAAAGGGCTCGCAGTAGACTTCCTCCCGCTCCAGCTCGAAGGTGTCGGGGATGCCCTGGACGATGGGGTGGGTGCGGTTCATCTTGTAGACACGGGTGAAGTCCACCACCCGCCAGCTCAGGTTGCCGCTGGTGCCCAGAAGATACCTGAAGGGCTTCGACAGGTGGGCCGAATGCAGGCCGATAAAGCCCATGCCCCGCTGCACGCGCTCCACGATCTTGAAGGCCAGCTCGTCGGGCACGGCGTGGTGGGCGATGTGCCCCCACCAGATGAGCACGTCTGTCTTATTCAGCAGCTCGTCCGGCAGGCCGTACTCGGGGTCAAAGAGGCTCGTATAGGTGACCTCCATGTCCTCGTTCTTGTTAAGGGTGTTCGCAAGCGTCTTCAGGTGGCCGTCCGGGTAGACCTCCTTGATCTCCTGGACGTTTTTGGCGATCAGCGCCTCCAGGTGCGCCTTGCGCTCCTCGGGGATGCCGGCGGGCATGAACTCGGAGCGCAGCTCGCCGCGCTCCTCTACGGCTTCGTACCATACGGTCACGTTAATCATGTTCACTCATTCCTTTCCGACTGCGTCGGGAAATTTTATCTATATTATACACCACGAAGCCCCTGGGCGCAAGAAGGTTTTTGGTAAAATTTTTGGGGGAGGCCCCCTCACACCTCGAACACCTGCCCCGCCTCCTTTACGTCCATGACGTGGGGGGCGTACTCTTTATAGGTGGGGGTGGACTTGAAAAGGGGCACGACGGAGTAGTCCTCCCACATGTGCATGGGGAAGACGTACTGGGCCTGTGCGGCCTCGAAGAAGTACTTCATGCCCAGGTCGAAGTCCGTTTCCTGGCGGGGGTCCAGGGGCACGAAGGCCACGTCGATCTTCCGGCAGGAAAGGGGGCTCAGCTCGTCCTTATACTGGCGGACCATCTGGTCGTTCTGCATGCGGGGGGCACCGTCCCACACCCAGCAGTTCAGGTCCCCGGCGTGGTAGAGGAGCTTCCCCTCGCACTCCAAGAGGAAGGCCACCCCCGCGTCGGTAGAGCGCAGGGTGGCGATGCGCAGGCCGTCCATCTCGTAGAAGCCCCGGGGGGAAACGAAGGTGACGCTCTCCCTCTGGGCCTCGGGCACCCGGCGGGCGAAGATGTCTTTGGAGAGGAAGTAGTGCACCGGCCGCCCCTCTGGGGCCAAGGAGAACACCGCCGGGGAGAAGTGGTCCTCGTGGCTGTGGCTGGCGAATACATAAAGGGGCTTATCGGACTTCGGCACTTCCCCCCTGAAATAGTCAAAAAGCAGGCAGCAGTTTTCCATCTCCACGTGGTAGCAGCTGTGTAAGATAAAGGTAACTTTCATGAATGATCTCTCCTTTTGCGGGTCATGGCCCATAGTGTGTCTCGCACCGGTAGACGGCGGCGGCTTTTTGCCAGTAGGCCTCGGGGATGGCGGCGTAAGAGACCTTTTGCCCGCAGTCCTTTTCAAAGAGGGCCTGGGCGTAAGGGGGCAAAAGCCCCGCTATGTTCTCCCCGGTGAGAAGGGCGTGGCAGCACATGGCGGCCCACACCGGGGCCCGCTCCATAAGGCCGCAGGCGTGCATTTCCTCCACCGCCCCCTTCACGTCGTAGGGCACCAGGGCGTACCGGGCCCGCCAGCGGGGCGCGCCGTCCTCCGCGTTCTCTAAAAAGACCATCTGGGCAAAGCCCGGGGTGGACAAGGGATACCCCACCGACCCGGCCCGCACCACCAGCTTAGGCCCGGGGCCAGAGAAATACATGCCCATGCGGTGGGTGTGCCCGCACAGCAGCAGGGCCCCGGGGATGTCTTTAAGCCTTCTCTGGGTGTCGGGGCCGCCCTCTGGCAGGGTGCCGCCGGTCTTCCAGGGGGCACCGTGGCAGTAGGCAAGGTCCGGGCCCCCGGGGAAGCCTTCCTCCCCGTAGTTGTCAAGAGTGGAAATCCAGTCCAGGTCCTCCTCCCGCAGGCCCTCGTAGGTGTAAAGGAGGGAGCCCGAAGCCGAGCCGTCCTGCCAGCCGGTGATCTCCCCCAGGCGGTAAGCGGTCATGTACTCCTCCCGGTTGCCCCGGATGAACCGGCAGGCGTGGCGGCGGGCAAAATCGTAGAGGAGCTCCAGGGTCTTCTGGGGGCAGGCGAAGTCGGAGACGTAGTCCCCCAGGAACACGGCCCCGTCTATGCCCTGTTCCTCCGCGTGAGCAAGGCAGGCCCCAAGGGCCCTGTGGTTGCTGTGGATGTCGCTGAAGACCGCTATCCTCATACATCCCACCGGTAGCCCAGGCCCCACACGGTGACGATGTGCTTAGGGGAGGAGGGCTCGTCCTCCACCTTCATGCGCAGGCGGCGGATGTTCACGTCCACGATCTTCTCCTCGCCCACGTAGCTGGGGCCCCACACGTGGCGCAGGATGTCTCCCCGGGCTAAGGCGGTGCCGGAGTGGGAGAAGAAGTACTCCATGATCTGGAACTCCACCTGGGTGAGCTCTATGGGCGTGCCAGCCTTTAAGAAGGAGCGGTTTCTGAGATTCAGGGAAAAATCCCCCGAGCGCAGCTCGTCCCGGATGGCCCCCTCCTTCGTCTCAGCGGCCAGGGCCACCCGGCGGTAGACGGCGTCTACCCGGGCCACAAGCTCACTGGGGGAGAAGGGCTTTGTCACGTAGTCGTCCGCGCCCATCATCAGGCCGCTTACCTTGTCCATCTCCTGGGTCTTGGCGCTGAGCATGATGATGCCGATAGAGCTGTTCCTTCTGCGCAGCTCCTTGCACACGGCCAGGCCGTCGTGCTCGCCGGGCATCATGATGTCCAAAACAGCGATGTCAAAGGCCCCCTGCTCCCGGTCGTAAAGGGCCAGGGCCTCGTCGCCGGTCTCGGCTTCATAGGCCCGGTAGCCCGCCCGCTCTAAATTTATGACCACGAACTCCCGGATATTGGGCTCGTCCTCGGCCACCAGAATTTTTTTCATACCGCGTTCCCCCGTTTCTATTCCGTTATCATTTTGAAGGTGCCCTTGAGCTCCGCAATGGACGCCAAAAGCTTTTCATCCTGGGTCAGGGCCTGTATGCCGTACACCGAGTCGTTCTGGGCGCACAGGCGCTCATAGCCGCTGCTCTCCCCCCGGCTCTCCCACCCGGACTGGGTGAACACCCGGATGGAGAAAAGGGGCTGGCCTAAAAGCAGGGCGCCGTCCTGGGCCGGCACCATTTCCGTGTAGGTCACCGTGCGGCGGGCCGTGTCGTTAGAGGCCGTCACCCGGCCCCGCAGGCGGTAGGGCAGGGTGAACCAGTAGTTCTCCCGCACGTTCATCAGGGCGTACAGCACCGCCCGCCGGCCGCTGCCCCGGCCCGGGCGCAGCACGTCCCACTCTACCATATAGCTGGTGGTGTCGGGGCTTATGTCCTCAGAGAGCCCCGGCAGGCGCGTCACAGAGGGCATTTCCAGTATCCCGTCGCCGTTGATGTCCCGGGAGGTAAAGGCTGCCGCCGAAGGCCGGGCAAAGGGGTTTACGTACCCCTCGCCGTTTACCCCGGCGGGGAAGTTTCTAAGCCTTTCCTCCTCTAAGAAGAAGATCTGGGTGGTCATGCTGCCGTCGGCGGTGGCGCCGTCCACCACCACCCCCTGCAGGGTGTCCGTCAGCTGGCCGAAGCGCATGGAGGAGTAGCTGGAGATCACGTTGTCCGCCTCCGCCGAGGCCACCTCCTGGGGCTTCCCCCCGGAGAAGCTGTAGACCCGGGCCCGGGCGGGTATGGGGTCGGCGCCCTCCTCCCCGGGCACAAATTTATCGATGGTGAAGGCTTCATGAACCCCGTCGCCGTCAAAGTCCGTCAGGGTCATCTCCCCGTAGGGGCCCAGGGTGTATTCCCGCATCTCCCCGTCTTCAAAGAGATAGGCGTTCATGGTGGCCATGCGGCCGGTGGTGCCCGCCGTGCTGCCCCAGCCGATGAGCACGCTGCGGCCCCGCTCCGGGCCCAGTTCCCCGAAGCACACCCGGTCCACCTGGGTGGCCACGTTGGTAAAGGCCGAGAGGGTCCGCCACTCCCCGTTATCTTTTCTGAGAAACTGCACCTCTATGCCGCTGTCCTCCAGCAGGTGGAAGCCCAAAGCCTCCTCGGCGCCGTCGCCGGTAAAGTCCTCCATGATGATGGCCGAGCGGTACTGGCCGCTGCGGGGGTAGATGAAGGTCACGTCGGCCCCGCTGCCCTGCAGCAGCTTATAGATGCTCTGCTGGTCGGCGTTCACCTTGGGGGGCAGCATCAGGTTCTGGGCCGAAAAGCCCATAAACGAGCAGCCCGAAAGGGCCAGGCACAAAACCAGCGCGCAGATGAAAGTAGCGGTCTTTTTCATAGGGGGCTCCTTTCGGGGGATTTTCGGGAGATAATACGTCTATTATACCACGGCGGAGCTTTTCTTTGCAAGGGAGTCTTTTCGACGCTTTTCACCATTCCCTTGCATCCCTCCCCGGGATTTGCTATAATGGCCCTAAGAGAAAGGAGCTGTCTTTATTATGGAATATAAGGAGCTTTTAAGCGGCACGGACATACGCGGCACCGCCGTGGAAAATAACCCCAAGGGTCTGCCCGTGGCCCTTACGGACGAAGCGGTGGAGGCCATCACCGCCTCCTTCCTATTGTGGTGCGAGGGGCGGCTGGGCCGGTGGGCCCGGGGCATGCGCGTCGCCGTGGGCAGGGACTCGCGGGTTTCCGGCCCCCGCATTGTGGAGGCCGTAAAGCGGGTGTTTCTGAAATACGGGGTCACGGGGCTCGACTGCGGGCTGGCTTCCACCCCCTCCATGTTCATGGCCACGAAGAACCTGCCCTGCGACTTTGCCGTGCAGGTCACCGCCAGCCACCACCCCTATTATCGAAACGGCCTCAAGTTCTTTACCCCGGAAGGGGGCCTGGACGCCGGGGACATCGAGGAAATTTTGCAGGGGGCCCAGGAGGGCCGGGCCCCGGAGGACCTTTTCGAAGGCGCCTGGGAGGAGTGCCCCCACATGGGCCAGTACGCAAAAGGGCTCAGGGAGCAGATCAAAAAAGGGGTGAACGCCCCGGACTACGACCACCCCTTAAAGGGCCTGCACATTGTAGTAGACGCCGGAAACGGCGCCGGGGGCTTTTACGCCGGGGAAGTGCTGGAGCCCCTGGGGGCCGACGTGTCCGGCAGCCAGTTCTTAGAGCCTGACGGCATGTTCCCCAACCACGTGCCGAACCCCGAGGACGCCGGGGCCATGCACGCCGTCTCTCAGGCGGTGGTAAAGGCCGGGGCGGACCTGGGGGTCATCTTCGACACGGACGTGGACCGGGGGGCCGTGGTGGACCGCACGGGCAAGGAGATCAGCCGCAACCGCCTGGTGGCCCTGGCCTCCGCCATCGCCCTGGAGGACGCCCCGGGGGGCACCATCGTCACGGATTCCATCACCTCCGACGGCCTCAAGGAATATATTGAAAAGACCCTGGGCGGGGAGCACCACCGCTTTAAGCGGGGGTATAAAAACGTCATCAACGAGGCCCTGCGCTTAAACCAAAAGGGCATCGACTGCCCCCTGGCCATAGAGACCAGCGGCCACGCGGCCATGCGGGAGAATTTTTTTCTGGACGACGGGGCGTATCTGGTCACGAAGATCATCATAAAGCTTGCGGCCCTGCGCAAAGAGGGCAAGGACCTGGACGCCCTCTTAGCCCCCCTGAAGGAGCCCGCGGAGGCGGCGGAGTACCGGCTGCCCATTTATTCGGCCAACTACCGCACCTGCGGGCAGGCGCTCATCAATTACCTGGAGCTGTGCTCTCACACCTACGGCTGGGCCGTGGCCCCGGACAACCGGGAGGGCCTGCGGGTGTCCTTCCCCAAGGGCCAGGGGGACGGGTGGTTCCTTCTGCGCCTGTCTGTGCACGACCCGGAGCTGGTGCTGAATATCGAGAGCAACTCCCTGGGGGAGATCGATAAGATCAAGGAGAAGATCGGGGACTTTCTGGACCGCCACCACGACGGCATCACCTGGGAGGGCATATGACGCTTAACGATATGGGCCAAAGGGCCAAAAAAGCCGCCAAAACGCTTTCGGTGCTGGGCATAGAAAAGGAACGGGCCCTTCTGCGGGCGGCAGGGGCCCTGCGGCAGCGGCAGGGGGAGATTTTATCGGCCAACAGGGAGGACCTGGAAAAGGGGGAGGCCCAGGGCCTTACCCCCGCCCTATTGGACCGGCTGCGCCTGACAGAGGGCCGCATAGAAGACATGGCCCGGGCCATGGAGCAGATTGCAAAGGAGCCCGACCCCATCGGCCGGGTGGTGCGGGGGGAGACGCGCCCTAACGGCCTTATAATCCAGCAGGTGACGGTGCCCCTGGGGGTCATCGGCATCATTTTTGAAGCCCGGCCCAATGTGACCGCCGACGCCTGCGCCCTGTGCATAAAGGCCGGCAGCGCGGTCATCCTGCGGGGGGGCAAAGAGGCCTTCGCGTCTAATAAGGCCATCGCCCGGGTGCTGGGGGAGGCCCTTACAGAGGCGGGATTGCCCCAGGGTGCTTTGCAGCTCATCGAAGACCCCAGCCGGGCCTCGGCCCAGGCGCTCATGGGCCTGACGGAATATTTGGACGTGCTCATCCCCCGGGGCGGGGCCGGGCTCATAAAAGCCGTGAAGGAGGGGGCCCGGGTGCCGGTCATCGAGACCGGGGTGGGGAACTGCCACGTGTTCGTGGATGAATCGGCGGGCATAAGCATGGCGGCGGAAATCATCTTTAACGCCAAGACCTCCCGGCCCTCCGTGTGCAACGCCATCGAGACCGTGCTGGTGCACAGCGCCATCGCGAAAAAAGCCCTGCCGGCGATAGCCGCCCGCCTGGGTGAAAAGAACGTAGAGCTGCGGGGCTGCCCCCGCACCTGCGCCATCCTGCCCCAGGCGAAGCCCGCCGCGGAGGAGGACTGGGAGACCGAGTATCTTGACTACATCCTGGCGGTGAAAGTGGTGGACTCCCTGGAGGAGGCCCTTTCCCACATCGCCAAATACTCCAGCGGGCACAGCGAGGCCATCGTCACCGAAAGCTACGGGAACGCCCAGCGCTTTCTGCAGGAGGTGGACAGCGCGGCGGTGTACGTAAACGCCTCTACCCGCTTTACCGACGGCGGGGAGTTCGGCCTGGGGGCCGAGATCGGCATCTCTACCCAGAAGCTCCACGCCCGGGGGCCCATGGGGCTTTCCCAGCTCACATCCACCAAATACCTGGTGCGGGGCGCGGGCCAGGTGCGGTAAGGAGGCTTTTATGCTGTACCCGAAAAAAGACGAAGGCTTCTCCCCATCCCTCTTCCAAAATCCCGGAGCGGAATACCGGGGCGCGCCCTTCTGGGCCTGGAACGGGGACATGAACCGTCAGCTGCTGGAGGAGCAGATCAAAATTTTTAAGAAGATGGGCCTGGGGGGCTTTCACATGCACGTGCGCACGGGGCTCTCCGTGCCGTACCTGGGGGAAGAGTTCCTGGGCCTTGTGCGCTTCTGCGTGGAAAAGGCGGAGGAGATGGGCCTGCGGGCCTATCTCTACGACGAGGACCGCTGGCCCTCGGGCACGGCGGGAGGGAAGGTCACAAGGGGCCGGCCGCAGTATGCCCGGAAGACCTTGATGCTGACCCCCTTCCCCTACGAGCCGGATTTCCCCCACCGGAACCTCACCCCCGAGCCCGGCCGGGGCCAGGAGAGCGTGCGCAATGATAACGGGGTGCTTCTGGCCGTGTACGACGTGGTGCTGGCGGAGGACGGGTGCCTTTTGTCCGCCCGGCGCATAGGGGAGAAGGAACAGGCCCAGGGCGTCAAGTGGTACGCCTACTGCGAGCACGCCGCGGCGGACCCCTGGTTTAACGGCGAGAGCTACGTGGACACCCTGAACCCCCAGGCCATACGGGAGTTCCTGTCCACCACCCACGAGGCCTACAAGGAGGCGGTGGGCGGGCATTTCGGGGGCGCGGTGCCGGGTATTTTTACAGACGAGCCCCAGTTTGCCCCCAAAGAGGCCCTGGGCTTCCCCCGGGAGCAGCGGGACGTGTTCCTCTCCTGGACGGATGCTTTGCCACAGCTTTACAAAGAGCGCTATGGGGAAGACCTGCTGGACGTGGTGCCGGAGCTTCTCTGGGAGCTGCCGGGGGGAAAACTCTCCCGGGCCCGGTGGCGGTACCAGGACTTGGTGACGGGGCTTTTCTGCGAAAGCTACGGGGGGCAGCTGGGCAAATGGTGCCGGGAAAACGATTTGCTGCTCTTGGGGCACGTCATGGGCGAGCCCACGCTGGAGAGCCAGGCCCAGGCAGTAGGCGACGCCATGCGCTGCTACCCGGACTTCGGGCTGCCCGGGGTGGACATGCTCTGCGACTTCCACGAGTACACTAGCGTGAAGCAGGCCCAGTCCATGGCAAGGCAGATGGGGGCCGAAGGCGTGCTCTCCGAGCTCTACGGCGTCACCGGGTGGGACTGCGACTTTCGCACCTACAAGCTGCAGGGGGACTGGCAGGCGGCCCTGGGGGTGACGCTGCGAGTGCCGCACCTTAGCTGGCTTACCATGAAGGGCGAGGCCAAGCGGGACTACCCGGCGTCCATAGGGTACCAGTCGCCCTGGTGGGGGGAGTTTTCGCTGATTGAAGACCACTTCGCCCGGCTCGGCACCGCCCTGACCCGGGGGACGCCCCAGGTGAGCGTGGCGGTGGTGCACCCCATTGAGAGCTACTGGCTGCACTGGGGCCCCCACAGCCAGACCGCCGGGGCGCGGGCCCAGATGGAGGCGCAGTTTTCCGCCCTGTGTGAGACGCTGCTTTTCGGCGGCATAGACTTTGACTATCTCTGCGAGGCCCGCCTGCCCCAGCAGTGCGAAAAGCCCGGCTTCCCCCTGCGGGTGGGGCCGATGGCCTACCGGGTGGTCATCGTGCCGCCGGTGCGGGGCATGAGGCGCTCTACCGCAGACATCCTCTCCCGCTTTCTGGAGGACGGGGGCCGGGTGCTGTTCTTGGGGCCGTGCCCGGATATTATGGACGGCGAAGAAAGCCGGGAGGCCCTGGCCCTCTTTGATAAGGCCGAGCACCCCGGCTTTGACGGGGAAGCCATTCTCGCTGCCCTGGAGCCCCAGCGCTTTCTGGACATGCGCTGGCAGGACGGGCGGCGGACGGACCGCCTTCTCTACCAGCTGCGGCAGGAGGGGGACACAAAGTGGCTCTTCATCTGCAACGGCAAAAACCCCGAGAGCCCGGACGTGGACCCCGCCCCCACCCTGTGGCTCACATTAAGGGGTCGCTACGCCCTGGAGGAACTGGACACCCAGACCGGGGAGATACGGCCCCTGGGGGCCTCTTACGAGGAGGGCCGCACGGTCCTGGAGCGGGTGTGGCATATGCACGACAGCCTGCTTCTGCGCCTGACCCCCGGGGCAGGGCCCCAACTCATCGGCTGCATACAGGCCCCGCGGCACGCCCCCAGCCTGCTCTTAGAGCCCGTGGCCGTCACCCTCTCTGAGCCCAACATGCTGCTCCTTGACATGGGGGAATGGGCCCTAAACGGCGGGGCCTTTTCCGGCATGGAGGAGATACTGCGCATAGACAACCTGGCCCGGGAAAAGCTGGGCATCCCCCTGCGGCGCAAGGAAGTGGTGCAGCCCTACCTGCTGCCAAAAGACGAGCCTAAAGACTTCCTGCGCATCCGCTTCCCCCTGGAAAGCGGCCTTGCGCTCACCGGGACAAAGCTGGCCCTGGAGGACCCGGGGCACACGGAGATCACCTTAAACGGCCGGCGGGTGGAGAGCGCCCCGGACGGGTGGTTTGTGGACAGGTGCATTAAGACGGTGCCCCTGCCGCCCCTTTGCCCGGGCCAGAACCTGCTGGAGGTAAAAGTGCCCATAGGCCCCCGCACAAACCTGGAGGCCTTCTACCTGCTGGGGGATTTTAGCGTCTGGGTCTCCGGCTGTGAAAAGCGGCTGGGAGAGCCCGTGCGGGCCCTTTCCTGGGGCGACATCGTGCACCAGGGCCTGCCCTTTTACACGGGGTGCGTCACGTACTGCTGCCAGGTGCGCACCGGCAGGGGGGCTGCTTTGCGGGTACCCCAGTACCGGGGGGCCCTGGTAAAGGCCTTTTTGGACGGGGAGGAAATAGGCCCCATCGCCTTCTCCCCCTACGCGCTCACCTTCCCCGCCCGGCCCGGGCGGCACACCCTGGAGCTCAGGCTCTACGGCACCCGGCAGAACGGCTTCGGCCAGCTGCACCACACCCAAGGGGTCTACTTCTACCAGAGCCCCAATTCCTGGCGCAGCGGGGGCGACCTGTGGTCCTACGAGTACCGCCCAAAGCCCATGGGCATCCTCAAGTCCCCAGAGCTCTATGGCGGGTCCTTCCTTTGGGCCGATGGCACGGAGCACGCCCCCTCGGGGGTGTCGGAGGGGATGGAGGAGCGCTCATAACCCCTCCAGCACCTTCACCAGCAGGGCGTTGGAGACAAGGAAGCCCTCCGGGGTGAAGGACAGACGCTCGGGCTCCTGCCGCAGAAGGTGCGGGGGGCAGGCCCGGGCGTTTTGCTGTATGCGGGAGAAGGCGGCGGCCCCGGCCGGGCCGAACTTCCCTTCACAGTCGGAGAGGAGCAGGCCCCGGGCCAGCCTCAGGTTCAGCATGGCAAACTCCTCTATAGAGCCCCCGGGCCCGTCGTCCAGGGGGGCGGCGCCCTGCAGGAAGCCCTCCAGGTCGCGGGGGAAATAAAACCGCCTGCCCCCCAAAAAAGAGTGGGCCCCGGGCCCTATCCCCAGGTACTCCTTCCCCTGCCAGTAGACGAGGTTGTGGCGGCTCTCAAAGCCGGGGCGGGCGAAGTTTGATATCTCGTACTGGGGAAAGCCCCGGCGCGCAAGCTCCTCCACGGCGAAAAGGTACTGCCCGGCGGTTTCGTCGTCGTCGGGCAGAGAGACCCCCTGTTCTGAGAAGGGCGTGCCCGGCTCCACCTTCAGGATATAGGCGGAAATGTGCGCAGCCGAAAGCCCCGCCGCAAAGGCGATGGAGCGGCCCAGCTTCTCCTTTGTGCCGCCCGGCAGGCCCAGCATCAGGTCTAAAGAGATATTGGAAAACCCGGCCTTTTGGGCAAGGCCCACGGCCCGGGCCGCGTCCTGTGGAGAGTGGGCCCGGCCCAGAAAGCGCAGCTCCGCTGGGTCTGACGACTGCAGGCCCAGTGAGAGCCTGTTAAAGCCCGCCCGGCGCAGCTGGGGGAAGAAGTCTTCCTCTATCCCGGCGGGGTTTGCCTCCAGGGTGACCTCAGCCCCGGGGGACAGGGAAAAGCGCTCCTTTATAGCCCCCAAGAGCCGCCCTAAACGCTCTGCCCCCAAAAGGCTGGGGGTGCCGCCCCCGAAGTAGACGGTGTCAACAGAAAGGCCCGCCCAGGGGGCCATGGCGGCTATGGCCCTGTCTGTGTAACCGTCCATCAGGGCGGGGCCGGCGGGCCGGGAGTAAAAATCGCAGTAAGGGCACTTGCGGGCGCAGAAGGGCACGTGCAGGTAAAAGCCGGGCATAGGGGCCTCCTTAGGGGTCTTGCGTGATTTCATAGGCTTTTTCCACCTGCTCCCCGGCCAGCGCCTGCAAAGCCTGGCAGGGCTCGAAGCTGGTGCGAAAGCCCACGCCGTCCAGCACCAGGAAGGGGTTGCAGGCGGCGATGGTAACTTGGGCGCCGTCTGTGAAGGTGAGGGTGTAAACGGCCGTCTGGCCGCAGTAGTCCCGGTAGGAGTTGTCCCGCTGGTAGACCGTGGCCACCCGCAGGATGCCCGCGAGCTCCTCCATATCTTCCCTGGGTAGCACGGCGCGGCGGCCGGGGGGCGAAAGCTCCACCTGGGCCTGGGCGATGTCCTGTGCCCGCACATGGGCAAAGGGCCTTGTGCCAGAGGCCATGCGGTACACCCCGAAGCCCGTAAGGGCCGCGGCGGCCAGCAGGGCGCAGAAGAACAAGGCCCATTTCCCTTTGGGTCTCATAAGGCGGCCTCCTAAAAAAGCTCCGGGTGGAGCCGGCTGTAGTGGAAAATGTACTGCTGGGCAAGCCCCGCGTTCTCCCCGAAGTCTTCTGGGGAGAAGCCCGGCAGCAGGGTGTGCATGGCCCGCTTCATCCACACGTCAAGAGGAAAGCACCGGGTGCGGTGGAAGCCGTAGAGCAGGGCGCACTCGGCCACCTTGGGCCCCACGCCGCTGATCTTCTGCAGCTGGGCCCGGGCCTCCTCCAGGGGGGCCTGGGCGATGCAGCTTAGGTCCACCTGCCCGCTGTGCACCTTCCGGGCGCAGTCGATAAGGTGCCGGGCCCGGTAGCCCGCCCGCAGGGGGGCAAGGCTCTCGGGGGTCTCCTGCACCAGGGCCTCCGGGGCGGGGAAGGCGTGGAGGCCCGTGCCGGGTATCTTCTCCCCCCAGCCCTCACACAGGCGCTCTATGATGCCCCGGATGCGGCGGATATGGTTATTCTGGGAGAGCAGGAAGGAGCACAGGGCCTCCCAGGGGTCCTGGCGCAGAAGGCGGATGCCCGGGGCAAAGGCAATGGCTTCTTTCAGCACCGGGCTCATGGCGGAGAGGGCGGCGCGCTTTTCTTCATAATCCGTGTCCAAATCAAAGTACCCCCGCCAAAAGCCGTCGAATTCCTCCTGCCCGCACAGGAAAATATTGCATCCCCCCTCCTGCCGCAGGGTGAGGGCCCGGGCCCCGGCCGCCCCCCGCCAGGTGTTTTCTTCCCCGGGCACGGGCTGCCAGCGGAAGGCCTGGCCGCAGTCTAAGGTCTCCGGCAGGCCAAAGAGGGCGGGGCAGGTGACGGCGGTCATTTCCGCAGCTTCGGCAGGGCCATGAGCACTATGAGCCCCACCAGCTCAAACAGGAACAAAATCAAAGACGACAGCTGCTTCATGCCCCCAAAGCAGGCCATGAAGGCCACCAGCACAAAGCCGCAAACGACCAGGGCCGCCTGTATGGCTACCAGCAGGCCCGCCATGCGCTTTTGGTCCACGCAGGCGGCTATGACGCTTATCATGGACTCCATGCGGCCCTTGGTGGCGGCCAGGGCGTCTACCCGGGGGGCTTCCTCCTCCATGAGCTTCCGGGCTTCCTCCCCCAAAGAGCTGTCCAGGATGCCCACAGAGGCCGTGTCCACCCCAAACAGCCGGGCCACCAAAGGCGCCGTCACGTTGGGGTCGGTGGTGCGCACCAGCACGCTGATGCCGCTGTCCTCCAGGCGCTGGAGCTCGGTCTTCTTGCGGCGGTCGGCCCCGTAGGTGAGCACCAGCATGGCGGCCGCGGCCGTGTCCACGCCGATATACACGATGGACTTGTTGCCCGAGGCGTACTGGGTCTCCTCCTCCCGGGCGGGCAGCTCGATGCGGTTGTTGATGAGCAGGGCCCGGTTGCCGATATAGATCTTGTGGCCGTCCACCCAGCCCACGATGCCCCCGCCGGGCTCGTAGTGGTACTTCTCTACTTCGGGCAGGGCGTCCTCGTTTTCGCTGATGACCTGGTCAAAGACAGAGCTTAAAGGCCCGCCGATTTCCTTCATCAGGGCCGAGGCGGACATGATGGCGTCCTCCGCCGCGATGCGCTCGCCGAAGGTCTTGATGCCCCCCAGCACCACGGTGCCCGGAGGGAACAGCTCCCCGGCGTCCAGAACCACCGCGTTCACATCCCCCAGCTGCTCTACGGCGGCGTAGCTGACTACCATGCCCCCGGCCCGCCGGGCGGTCTTGCACAGGCGGCTTAAGGGCAGGTTCATGGCCAGCATATTGCTGCCGGCCACGCAGGCGCAGCAGGCCGCTGCCAGGGCGCTTAAGGCCGAAGACACGCTCTTTGTCACCAGCAGACTGCAGATGCACAGCACCAAAGAGGACAGAAGCCCAATGGGCGCCAAAAGCTGCGAGGAGGACTCCGTGGGGTCCGGGCTGTAGGAAAGCTCTAAAAAGCGCTTTAGGAACCCGGCCCGGCACTGGTAGGCAATGAGGGGCTTTTCGGCCACCACGTCCTTTGTCATTTTCAGGGAGGTGTTGTAGTCTTCAAAGACCCGCACCGCGTACTTGCCCTCTTTGCCGGAGACAAAGCGGAAATTGCTGTGGATGCGCCGGAGCATGGTGAGCTTGCCCGCGGCGTTTAGGAACAGAAGGAAGGTGAGCACCACCGCGTACAGGTGCAGGCTGCCGTCTGCTAAGTCCTTCTGGAAGAACACGGCCCCTAAGGTCTGCACCGCCACGGCAATGGCCGCCACCGCGCAGCCGCTGTCAGAGTCGGCCGTAAGGGAGAAGAGGGCCTTGAGGCCGTTGCCCACCGTGCGGTAGCAGATGCCGATGGACACCCCCGACAGAATCAGCGTCAGGATGATATAGATAAGGGGCATAGAGCCCACGTCCCCCCCGGCGGAGAACCGGCCGCCGAAAATCAGGTTCACCACCGCCAATATCAGGGTGCACACGCCGGTTATCATCATGCGCATGGAAAGCTCGTTCATATCCCCCCGCAGCTCGTGGGAGATGGACCGGGCGTCCTCGGGCCCGGTGTAGTCCTCGATGGACTCCCCCTCGCTGATGTCGGAGGGCACGGGCTTTTCCTGGGGATGCTCCTCCAGGCGCTTGTTCTTTAAGCGCTGCCGGGGGGCGGGCTTTGCCTCCGCCTCCGGGGCGGCGGGGGCGGCCCCCAGGGCCTCTTGCTCAGACAGCAGGGCGCTCTGCAGCACCTCGGCCCGGATGATATGGGTGGGGATGCTGCGGGGCCGGTACTCGTACACGCTCTGCACATAGGGGACCTCGGCCATGGGCCGGGGCGGCGGGGCCTTCTTCTGGGCGGGCACCACCATGGTGGCCTCCGGGGCGGCTTCCGCTGCCGGGGGCTCCTCTTGTATGGGCTCCTCCTGGGGCTCCTCCGGGGCGGGCCCCGCCTCCTCCTGGGGGGCTTCTTCTGTGATGGGCTCGGGCTGGGTCTCCGGCTCCGGCTCCTCCTCTATGATGGGCTCCGGCTCCGGCACAGGCACAGGCTCGGGCTCCTCCCCGGGCGCTTCTTCTATGACGGGCTCTGGTTCGGGCTCTGGCTCCGGCTGGCTCATGGCCTGGGCCTGGGCGAAGTCCAGTATCTTGTCCACCGCCTCGTCGCTGACGGTCTCCTCCTCCGGGGGCGGGGGGGCCACCGGCTCCTCCTGCACCCGCTGCAGCTCTATGGTGCTGTTTATCACATTGAGCTTGATCTCCATGGTGTGGTCGTCCCCGTCCATGGCGGAGACAGGCGCGGGGGCCACCAGCCCGAAGTCCTCGTCAGGGGCCTCCCCGCCCTCCCCGGCGGCCTGCATGGCCTCCTGCACGCGGCGGCGGCGCTCCTTCTGCAGGCGCTGGAAATTCTGCTCCACCTCCTGGTCGATGGCGGCGGGGGAGTCGTCAAACAAAGCCTTGAAGCTGTCGCCGCCGGGGGCCAGGTCCTCGGGGGCGTCGTTGTCCAGGCGGTATTCGTCTAAGGGTTTTAACTGGATGCCGTAGTACATGTCGTCCTGGGATTCATCGTAGTCCGGCCGCTTTTTGCGCCGGCCGAACAGGCCCCGCTTCTTTTTCTTCTTCTTGGAGGGGGCGGGCTCGGGTGCAGGCTCCGGCTCCAGGGGGGAAAGCTCCTCCTGGGGGGCTTCTTCTGTGACGGGTTCTTCCTCCGGCTGGGGCTCTGGCTCCTGCTCAGGCGCGGGCTCCAGGGGCGGCACGTTTTCCGGGGGATGGGGCACCACAGGCTCCTCCCCGGCGCCCTCCCGGCGGACCCGCTCCTCCTCTAAAATATCTTCCAGTGTGAAATCCGGTTTCTCAGCCATGGGCCGCAGCCCCCTTTCCAGTAGGATCAAACGCTATAAGCCCGCTGCGCTGGCGGGCCGCCTCGCAGCACAGCACCCCCGCCGCCACCGAGGCGTTCAGGGAATTGATGCGGCCCTTAAGAGGCAGAGAGAGCACGAAGTCGGCCTTCTCTTTTAAGAGCCGGCTCACCCCCCGCCCTTCCGAGCCAATGATGAGGGCGCAGGGCCCGGTCAGGTCGGCCTGCACCCAGGGCTCCCCGTCCATGTCGGCGGCAAAGACCCACAGGCCCTTTTCCTTCAGCCCGTCCAGAAGCCGCGCAAGGTTCTGCACCCGGGCCACGGGCATGTACTCCACCGCCCCGGCCGAGGCCTTGCCTACAGCGTAAGTGAGCCCCACGCTGCGGCGCTTGGGGATGATGACCCCATGGGCCCCGGCGCACTCCGCCGAGCGCAGCACCGCCCCCAGGTTGTGGGGGTCCTCCAGGCCGTCGCAGATGAGCAGGAAGGGGGGCTCCCCCCGTTCCTCAGCCAGGGCCAGCATGCTTTCCACCGTGGCGTACTCCTTCACAGCGGCAGAGGCCGCCACCCCCTGGTGGTTTTCCCCGGGGCACAGGTGGTCGAGTTTCCGGGGGTCCACCTCTTTTATGGCGGCCCCGGCCTCCTTGGCCCGGGCGATCAGGGCCAGCACCGGGCCGCTCCTTTCGCCCTTTGCGATATATAAGCTGTCCAGGGCCCGCCCGGCCCGCAGCGCCTCGCTGACGGCGTTGCGGCCCACGATCAGGGCCTCCTCACGGCTTTCTCTTTTTTCTCCCAATTCTCCGGCACATCCTTTTACAAAATACTATCTTCCTTATTGTAGCGTATTTGCGCGCAAATTTCAAATAAAATTGCGGATTTCGCTGTGCTAGCCCCAAAAAAAGGGATTTTCCCCGGTTTTGCACCGCCGGATGTGGAAAACCCTGTGGAAAATGTGGAGAAAGCTTTACAGGGCAAGGGGCGGGGCCTGTGGAAAAGTCAAAACTTTTTTTAGTTTTCCCATTGTGTTTTTCGGAGAAATGCTATATAATAAAGGAAGCCTTGTGGAATAACTTGTGCGAATTATAATAAATGCACCATGGAAGGGGCAAACGCTTATGAACCAATATGCTGAAAAGAATATCATCAACGTGGCGGTGGCCGGGCACGGCGGCGCGGGGAAGACCTCCCTGGCCGAGGCAATGCTGTATCTCGCGGGGATGTCGGACCGCAGGGGCAAGGTGGGCGACGGCAACACCGTGTGCGACTTTGACCCGGAGGAGATCCGGCGCAAGACCTCTATTGGGGCGGCGGTAGCCCCCCTGGAGTGGAAAAATAAGAAAATAAACCTTTTAGACGCCCCGGGCCTCTTTGACTTCGAGGGCGGCATGTGCGAGGCCATGCGGGCGGCCGACACCGTGCTGGTGGTCATTTCCGGCAAAGACGGCGTGGCCGTGGGCACCGAGAAGGCCTTCGAGGCCGCCGGCAAGCGGGATTTAGCCAAGATCTTCTTTGTAAACGGCCTGTGCGACGAGAGCGCCCGCTTCTACCGTGTCTTCGAGGATTTGAAGGCCCAGTTCGGCCCCTCTGTGTGCCCGGTTGTTGTTCCCTATATCCAGGACGGCCAGGCCAACATCTACGTGAACCTGTTGGAGTACAAGGCCTATGACTACTCTGACGGCAAGCCCGTGCCCGTGGCCATCCCCGACATGGGCGACCGGCTGGAGGGCCTGCGCACCGCCATCTACGAGGCTGTGGCCGAGACCGACGACGCGCTCTTTGAGAAGTACTTCGCCGGGGAGGAGTTCACCCCCGAGGAGGTCATCGTGGGCGTCAGCAAGGGCGTGAAGAACGGCACCATCACCCCGGTGTTCTGCGGCGACGCCATGCTCATGCGGGGCATGGAGCAGTTTATGGACGGCCTTTCCTGGCTTGCCCCCTCGGCCCAGGAGAAGGCCGGGGAAATCGGTATGGACGTGGACGGCAATCCCGTGGAGCTCACGGTCAACAGCGAAGGCGCCGCGGCCGCCATCGTCTTCAAGACTGTGGCCGACCCCTTTATCGGCAAGCTCTCTTACTTAAAGGTCATCTCCGGCAAAATCTCCACCGAGTCCCAGCTGGTGAACATGCGCACCGGCAATGTGGAGCGGGTGGGCAAGACCGTCATGATGACCGGCAAAAAGCAGGAAGACGTGAAATACATCGGCGCAGGCGACATCGGCGCCATACCCAAGCTCACCTCTACCAACACCGGCGACACCCTGTGCAGCCCCGCCCGGAAGGTCACCCTGGACGGCGTGGAGTACCCCACCCCCACCCTCTCCATGGCCATCGTGCCCAAGAAGAAGGGCGAGGAGGATAAGATCGCCCAGGGCATGCTGCGTCTGGCGGAGGAAGACCCCACCATCCGCTTCCAGTCCAACAACGAGACCCACGAGCTGGTGGTAAGCGGCCTGGGCGAGCAGCATCTGGACGTGATCGTGTCGAAGCTCAAGAGCAAGTTCGGCGTGGAGATCACCCTGAAAGACCCCAAGGTCCCCTACCGGGAGACCATCCGCAAGAAGGTGCAGGTGCAGGGCCGCCACAAGAAGCAGACCGGCGGCCACGGCCAGTTCGGCGATGTGTGGATCGAATTCTCCCCCTGCGACAGCGACGGCCTGGAATTCAGCGAGCGCGTGGTGGGCGGCTCTGTTCCCAAGGGCTTCTTCCCTGCGGTGGAAAAGGGCCTGCGGGAATGTATTCTGAAGGGGCCGCTGGCAGGATATCCGGTAGTGGGCCTGTCCGCCGTGCTGTACGATGGTTCTTATCACCCGGTGGACTCCTCTGAAATGGCGTTCAAAACCGCCGCCTCCATTGCCTACCGGGACGGCCTTCCCAAGGCAAATCCCGTGCTGCTGGAGCCCATCGGCCATCTGAGGACCACTGTGCCGGACGGCAACATGGGCGACGTGATGGGCGAGGTCAACAAGCGCCGGGGCCGCGTGCTGGGTATGGAGCCTGCGGGAGCGGGCCGCCAGACGGTAGAGGCCGAGGTCCCCATGGCGGAAATGCACGATTTCTGCACCTTCCTGCGCCAGTGCACCCAAGGCCGGGGCAGCTTTACCTTTGAGTTTGAGCGGTACGAGGAAGCCCCCGGCAACATTTCCCAGAAGGTCATTGAGGAAGCCAAGGCTGCGGCAGGTGAATAACAGGAGATTGTGTCAATAGAATAAAGCGCACAGCTTTTCGGCGGATTTCATAGGAACTGTGTTTTGTTCCCCCCATAAAATCCGTTCGGAAATCCGCACACGTATTCTATCGATGCAAGTTCTAAGATTCTGAAAGCGGGGCTGCCGGAAGGAGGCTCCGCTTTTTGCAAAAGAAATCGAAAGAGAGGAAATAAAAAACGATGGCAAAACTGAAGATCGACCTTTTTTTGAACAGCCTGAACCGGCAGGGGAGCTTTGAGATGATCCTGCCCAACGACCTTCCCGAGGAAAGCGGGCGGCCCATCAAAACGGTATTCCACCTGCACGGCTACACGGGAAAAGCGGAAAGTTGGGTGCCGGAGGAGCTGGTGCAAAAATACAATATTGCCGTGGTCAGCCCCAACGGGGAAAACGGCTTTTACTTAAACGGCCTGTCCACCGGTCACAATTACGCCTCTCTGGTAGGAGAAGAGCTGGTTTCCTATGTGCGGAAAACCTTTGGTCTGGCGAAAACGCCGGAGGAAACCTATATCATGGGAATTTCCATGGGCGGCTTCGGGGCTCTCCGCACGGCGCTTGCCTACCCGGATGTGTTCGGCAAGGCGGCGGGCATGTCCTCGGCGCTGATCGTTCACCAAATCGCCCACATGAAGGAAGGGGACGAAAACCCCATGGCGAATTATGCCTATTATCACGAATGCTTCGGCGACCTGGAAACCGTGGAGGAAAGCCGGAACAACCCGGAAACCCTGGTAAAGGAGCTGAAGGCGGCGGGAAAGAAGCTGCCGGAAATTTATATGTGCTGCGGCTCTGAGGATTTCCTCATTGAGCCCAACCGCCAGTTCCATCAGTTCCTGACGGAGCAGGGCGTTCCCCACCAGTATCAGGAAAGCCCCGGCATTCACGATGAAAAATTCTGGGCGGAGTACGCCCCGAAGGCCGTGGAATGGCTCTTTAGTCGTTAGTTGTGAGTAGTTAATTGTTAGAGAAGAGCAAGGCCCCCGTCTGTCATCCTGAGGAACATCGTGACGAAGGATCTCGTCCTTGGATCTTATGGAAAAGGGAAAAGGACGAGATCCTTCGCTTCGTTCAGGATGACAGGGGGGAACGCAGGATAACAGAGGGCTAGCCCGCTAAATCCAAATTTAGCAAACTGCTCCCACTGTCATCACTGAGAAAGAAGAATGGGGAAAACCAAATGAAATTTACTATTCCGAAGAATTGTAAGAGCTATCCCCACAAAAAGCACTGGCAGTACTGTGTGGGCAGCGGCCATGCGCTTTTGGCGCTGCGGACCGATTACACCCGGCAGCTGAAATGGATCCACGAAGAGCTGGGGATCCGCTATGTGCGGTTCCATGGGATCTTCTGCGACGATATGAACACGCTGCATACCCTTGCGGATCTGATGCCCCTTCCCGGCGCGGAGCAGTTTACGGAGCGGAGCTTTCACGCCTGCGGCGTAGCCTATGACAACGTGCTGGAGGCGGGCATGAAGCCCTTTGTGGAGCTGGGGCTTCATGCCGGAAAAGCTGGCGGCCAGAGAAGACCGGGGGAGGGTCTTCTATAAGCCCTGTATTTACCCCCCGGCCGATCACGGGGCCGGGGCGGAGTACATCAAGGCCTTTCTCCGTTTTTTGGAGCATCGGTACGGCCCGGAGGAGGTACGCACCTGGCCCTTTGAGGTGTGGAACGAGCCGGATCTGCCCGTGTTCTTCTCCGGCACCCGGGACGAGTATTTTAAGCTCTATGAGGTCACGGCCCGGGCGATCAAGGAGGTGGATCCCCAGCTTCGGGTAGGCGGCCCCGCCACCAGCGGCAGCAAGTGGGTGCGCTCCTTTGTAGAATTCTGTGAGAAAAACCAGGTGCCGCTGGATTTCGTCACCACCCACCAGTACGCGGGGGATCCCATCGGCGGCGTGGAGGATCAGGGCGATATGGAGGGTGGTGAGCTGGACTTCCATTTCGAAGCGCCCGATTTCAGCGGAATGCGGGAAAAAACCCTACTTGCCGGGCAGCGGGCGATGATGCCGGATCAATCGGAGCAGAAGGAGCTTCCCAACGATATTTTTATCAAAAATTCCGCCGTGGTAAAGGAGCAGGCCAAGGGTCTGCCGGTGTACTATACCGAATGGAACGAAAACGCCGGGTTTGCCTCTTATACCAACGATACCCGGAAGGTGGCGGCCTATGATGTGAAAACGGCACTGGACGTGGCGGAGCATGTAGACGGCTCCAGCATTTGGTGCTTCAGCGATATTTTTGAGGAGCTGCACCCCTTCCCCCAGCAGTTCCACGGCGGCTTCGGCATGCTCACCCAGGACGGCGTTCCCAAGCCGGTATTTTACGGTATGAAGATGCTTTCCATGGCGGGGGAAGAACGGCTGGAGCTGGGCGAGGACGCCACCAAGGGAGAGATCGGCATCGCCGCGTTTCGGAGAACGGGGGAAACCCATGTGCTGCTGTTCCGCCAGAAGATGAAAAACCTGAAGCTGCCGAAGGAGCAGACTGCGGTCCAGCTGGAATGGGAAAGAAAGCCGGGCCGGGTCACGGTTTCCCGCATCGACGAGGAGCACTGCAACCCCTTAAAGGTATGGGAAGAAATGGGCAGCCCCCAGGACATGAACCGGCGGGAGGTGGAGGCCTTAAAGGAAAAAACCGCCCTGCGCCGGGAGCCCTGGCCCTTTACCTGGGAGAACGGCATTCTCACCATCACCGCTGAGCTGGGCGTCAACGACCTCTATTTTATCGAGATCGAGGCGTAAAAAACTTAAAACTAAAAAAGAAGGACAGAGCATCGCATGACAGGCTCTGTCCTTTTTTATGCGGTTTCGATCCAGGGGCTCAAAGCAGAAGAAATCCGAGAACCAAAAGGGCGGTAAAGGCTCCTCGAATCACGTGATGGCGCAGATGAAAGCTTCCGCCGCGCCTGCCGTTTTGGAAAGCGGCGGTAAAAATCATCACTCCGCCCGCCGTGGCGAGCAGCCAGCCCCAGCCCCCTGCCAGCTCCTCCAGCACGATGGCGGAAAGCAAAACGGCGCTGCCCAAAAGCATGCAGGCGGGCGCGCCCCGTTCCTTAGTGCTTTTCAGCTGAGACACAGCGGCAATCACGCACAGAACTGCGTATAAGGCGGTAAGGGCATAGAGAACGTATTGCATACTATCACGACCTTTTCTGAGGTTTTTTCATAGTAAGGAAAAGAAGCGGCGGCGAGCCGCCGCGAGCATGCGTGAAGCTGCCGAGTACGGGGGGAGCAGTTTCCGGCCCGACCATAAGCAAGCTGGCAAATTGGAATTTTGCAACGAGCCGCATACTTCACTTCTGTCATTCTGAACCGCCAAAAGCGGTGAAGAATCTCGTCCTTCGCCCTTTTTCAGGAATTAAGGTCGAGATTCTTCGTCAAGAAAGCTATAGCTTTCTGCGTTCCTCAGAATGACAAAAG
>CANRZD010000022.1 GCA_947644325.1 uncultured Clostridia bacterium | reverse complement strand
CGGCCAGAGGGTGTCCGTGTAGTAAAACTCCGCGTAGGCGCTCTGCCACAAAAGGAAGTTCGAGAGCCGCTGCTCCCCGCTGGGCCGTATGAGAAGGTCCAGGTCCGGCTGGCCCGCCGTGTAGAGGTACTGGGAGAGAAGCCCCTCGTCCATATCCTCCGGCTGATGCTTCCCGGCCCGCACGTCTTCCGCAAAAGCCCGGGCCGCCCGGGCAAGCTCCGCCCGGCCCCCGTAGTTCATGGCAAGGTTTAAGACCATGCCCGTCTTTGGGGCTGACTCCTCCTCTACCCGGCGCATAAGGGCCTGCAGGTCTTGGGAGAAGCCGGATTTATCGCCGATAAAGCGCACCCGGATATTCTCCTCCATAAAGTCCCGCAGGGCCTCCTCCAGGTAGTCCTTAAAAAGGCGCATAAGGCCCCCCACCTCCTCGGCGGGGCGGGACCAGTTCTCCGTGGAGAAGGCGTAGAGCGTCAGGTATTTTATGCCGATGCGCGAGCAGTACCGGGTGATGGCCCGGAAGTTCTGGGCCCCGGCCCGGTGCCCGGCGCTGCGGGGCTGCCGCCGCTTTTTGGCCCAGCGGCCGTTTCCGTCCATGATGATGCCCACGTGCTCCGGCAGGACCTGTGGCAGGCCCCCCGGCGCGGCGGTTTTTTTCTTAACGAGCATCTGTGTCAGATCTCCAGTATCTCTTTTTCTTTTGCGGAGAAGCAGCTGTCGCAGTTTTTCACGTATTTGTCCGTGAGCTCCTGTACCTTCTTCTCCCCCTGCTTCTGGTCGTCCTCGGTGATGTCGCTCTGCTTTTTCATTTCCTTTAACTTCTCTATGGCGTCCCGGCGGATGGCCCGCACGGCCACCTTGGCCTCTTCGCAGAGCTTGCTGATGTCTTTTACCAGCTCCCGGCGGCGCTCCTCGTTAAGGGGCGGGAACACCAGGCGGATGATCTTGCCGTCGTTCTGGGGGTTCACGCCCAGGTCAGAGGTCTGTATAGCCTTCTCGATGCCCCGCAGCACCGAGGCGTCCCAGGGCTGGATGGTGAGCACCCGGGCTTCGCTGACGGCCACCGCCGCCAGCTGGTTGATGGGAGTGGGGGTGTCATAGTAGTTTACCATAATGCGGTCCAAAACCGCAGGGTTGGCCCGGCCGGCCCGGATGGCCGCGTACTCCTCCTCCAGGTGGCCGATGGTCTTTTTCATTTTGCTTTCGGCTTTCGCAAATACATCTTTCATCTCTGCCATAATGTTTTTGTCCTTTCTGTATGGTCACTGTACCAGTGTACCGACTTTTTCGCCTTTTGCCGCCCGCACGATGTTCTCCGGGTCCTCGATGCTGAACACTAAAAACGGGATGCCCCGGTCCTTGCAGAAGGAGGCGGCGGTCATGTCCATGACGCCTAAGTTGCGGCTTAACACCTCCATGTAAGAGAGGGTGTCGTAGCGCTTGGCGCCGGGGTTTTTCTTGGGGTCGCTGTCATACACGCCGTCCACCATGGTGGCCTTTAAGATCACGTCCGCCTCGATCTCCGCCCCCCGCAGGGCGGCGCCGGTGTCCGTAGAGAAGAAGGGGTTGCCTGTGCCGCAGCCGAACACCACCACGCGGCCCTTTTCCAGGTGGCGCACGGCCCGGTTGCGGATATAGGGCTCGGCTACCTCCTGCATGGCGATGGCGGTCTGCACCCGCACATCCAGGCCGAACTGCTCCAGGCCGTCGGCCACGCCCAGGGCGTTTATGACGGTAGCCAGCATGCCCATGTGGTCGGCCCGGGTGCGGTCCATCTGGCCGCTGCTGCGGCCCCGCCAGAAGTTCCCGCCGCCTACCACGACGGCCACCTGGGCGCCCAGGTCCACCACTTCCTTTATGGGCCTGCAGATCTTCACCACCGTATCAAAATCGATGCCGTGGCCCACGCTGCCCGATAAAGCCTCGCCGCTGAGCTTTAGGAGGATGCGCTTGTATTTCAGTTCCATGGTCTGACTCCTTTCGTTTCTGAAAACCTGCCTACACGTGCTTTCATTGTACATGATTTGGGCAATTTTGTAAAGGAGAAAAACCGTTTTTTGTCCCCTTTACAGTAAATCTTCCGGCTGGAAGGTGAGTGAGCCGTCCGCCCTGAGAAAGCAGGGCACCCCGATGCCCCCCGCCTCCCGCACCGCCGCGAACTCTGTCCGGGCGTCCCGCAGGGCCAAAAACTCTTTTAAGTTTGCGGTGCTCTTTGTGATGTCTTTATACTGAAAGCCCCCAAAGCCCTTTTCATAAAAAAGGCACAAGGCCTCTGCGCAATCCTTGCATATCTCCGCCCCGTAGAAGATTACAGGGGCTTCCGGCTCCTTCTTTGCGGGCATTTCGTACTGGCGCACTTCGCAGTTGTGCATGGCGAACTTGAAATAGGCCTCGTTGTCCATGGGGTGGAAATAGCTCTCTATCATCCGGCACACGCCCCCGTGGCACACAAGAAGCACCGTCTCCTGTGGGCACCGGGCGCAGAACTCCTCTAAAAACCGGTACACCCGCTTTGCCAGCGCCAGGTGGGATTCGCCTCCCGGGTAGCCGTCGGCGAAGTTCCGCTTGTGGGAGAGGAACGTTTCGTCAAACCGGTCGGCCCCCTCGCAGTCTCCGTAGCTCTGCTCGATAAGGGCCATGTGCCTCTCTATGGGCACGTCACGGCCCTCACAGATGATAGCCGCCGTCTGCCGGGCCCGCAGCATGGGCGAGCACACCACCCGGTCGAAATGCACGCCGGAGAGCTTTTCCTTTGCCTCCTGGGCCTGGGCGCGGCCGGTGTCGGTCAGGGGCAGCTCGGTGCGGCCGCAGACCTTGTTTTCCTTGTTCCACGCGGTTTCCCCGTGGCGGGTCACATACAGCTTCACGTTCAATAACCTCCTCCGCTTCCTGGGTATTACTGCTATTATAGCATCGCAGGGAGGTTTTGGCAACGGGCTTATATCTAATTAAAAAAGCAGGGCGGCTGGATATGGCTGCCGCCCCGCTTTTTTTAGTTTTCTTTGTTCCGGGTCAGAAAAGCCCCCAGGGCCGCGCCCAGAAAGAGCACCGGCGCCGCCCGCATGAACAGCCACTCAAAGGAGTGGAAGGCCGTTCCCAGGACGGCGGTCTCGGGGTCTGAGTAGTCCCAGCTAAGGTAGGGGCTGCCCAATACCCACAGCGCCGCGAACACGGCCGCCGCGGCCCCGCACAGCAGGAGGAAAAGCCCGTGCAGGGCCCACCTCCTTCTGGTCTCCCGCTGTGCCAGCTGCAGGTTTATCACCTCCAGCTTCTCTGAAATGGCTTTGATGCTGTCTGCCTCCGGTTCTGTTACGGTCTCCCCCAAGAGCGCGCTTACGGGGGTGTCCAGGGCCTCTGACAGGGATATCAGCATATAGGAATCGGGCACTGACAGGCCCTTCTCCCATTTCGATACCGTCTGCCGCACCACGTTGAGCTTCACGGCAAGCTCCTGCTGGGAAAGCCCCTTTGATTTTCTGATAGCTGTCATATTTTCACCTAGCATTTGGGACAGCCTCCTTTCCTTCTTTTCTGCCCCTATTATAGGCAAAACCGCCCGTTGCCGCAAGCAACGGGAATTAACATTGGGCGTTTACGGGCAGGCCGTACAAAATTTTTTCAAAAAATTTATTAAAACCTAGTGACATTTCCATCGAAACGTGCTATAATCAGTGTAACATAAAACAAATCGCCAAGAGGTGTTATGTATATGCTGAAAAATTGGAACCCCCCGGAGAAGCCGGAGCCGGAGGAGATAAAGACCCGTTTGAAGGCCGCCCAGGAGAAGCTGGCCATGCAGCAGATGCTCTTAAAAGACCGCAAGCTCCCTGTTTTAGTGCTCATCGAGGGCTGGGGCGCCGCGGGCAAGGGCAGCTCCATCGGCCGGGTCATCCGCAACATTGACCCCCGCTTTTTCAAGGTGTTCTCCATGGGCTCCCCCACCGAGGAGGAGCAGCGCCTGCCGTTTTTGTACCGCTACTTTGAGAAGATACCCGAGGCCGGGAAGTTCACGTTCCTAGATTCCGGCTGGATGGACGAGATCATGAAGGACCGGCTGCAGGGCGGCATGAGTGATGAGACCTACGCCCAGCGGGTGGACAGCGTGAAGCGCTTTGAACGCCAGCTGACGGACAACGGCTACCTGGTGCTGAAATTCTTCTTTAACATAGGCAAAAAAGAGCAGTCCAAGCGCATAGACGCCCTGCTGGAAAATAAAGACACCGCCTGGCGGGTCAGCCGCCGGGACGTGTGGCAGAACCGCCACTACGAGGACTGCCAGGAGGCCTTCGACCGGTACCTGACCGACACCAACACCCCCAGCGCCCCCTGGTATCTGGTGGACGCCAAGAACAAAAAGTTCGCGGAGCTGCAGGTGATGGAGACCCTGTGCATGGGCATCGAGACGGCGCTGCACAACGACAAGCTGGCGGTGCCGCTCTTACAGAACGCCTTCCCCTTAGTGAAGATGCCGAAGCTCAGGGACGTGTCTTTGGAAGACAAGACCATCAGCGACGAGGAATATAAGTCAGAGCTCAAGCGCCTGCAGACGAAGCTGGGCATGCTGCACAACCGCCTGTACCGCAAGCGGGTGCCGGTGGTCATGGTGTATGAGGGCTGGGACGCCGCCGGCAAGGGCGGCAACATCAAGCGCGTCACCGGGGCCCTGGACCCCCGGGGCTTTGAGGTGCACCCCATTGCCAGCCCCGAGCCCAAGGAGAAGGCCCGCCACTACCTGTGGCGCTTCTGGACCCGCCTGCCCAAGACCGGGCACATCGCCATCTTTGACCGCAGCTGGTACGGCCGGGTCATGGTAGAGCGCCTGGAGGGCTTCTGCAGCGAGAACGACTGGCAGCGGGCCTACTATGAGATGAATGAATTCGAGCAGGAGCTCCACAACTGGGGCGCTGTGATTTTGAAGTTCTGGGTGCATATCGACTCTGACACCCAGCTGGCCCGCTTCACGGACCGCCAAACAGTGGAAGATCACCGATGAGGACTGGCGCAACCGGGAGAAGTGGGACGAGTACGAGACGGCCATCGACGAGATGCTGCAAAAGACCAGCACTACCTTTGCCCCCTGGCACATTCTGGAGTCGGTGGACAAAAAGTACGCCCGCATCAAGGCCCTCCAGATCGTGGTGGACACCCTGGAAAAGGCCCTGGACTAATTAAATTCGCTTATAAGTCTTCATTTTCTTCTTTCCTTATTACCAAGGGGGAGGCCGTAAAAAGCCTCCCCCTTGGTGTTTTGTTTTCAGGCCAGGCGCTTGCTCATGACGTCGTAGTGGGCGCAGTACACAAGGGCCGTCTCTTTGGTGATCTTCCCCTCCCGGCACAGCTTCAGAAGGCTGCCGTCCATGGTGCACATGCCGTCGGCGGCCCCGGCCTGCAGGACGGAGTCCAGCTGGTGGAGCTTATCCTCCCGTATCATGTTCTGGATGGCGTTGGTGCTCTTCATGATTTCGAAGACGGGCAGCAGCCGGCCGTCTGTGCCCGGCACCAGCTGCTGGCACACCACGCCCTTCAAGAGCTGGGAGAGCTGAATCTTCACCTGCTGCTGCTGGTTTGCGGGGAACACGTCGATGATGCGGGTGATGGTGTTGGCCACGCTGCTGGTGTGCAGGGTGCTGAAAAGCAAGAGGCCCGTCTCTGTGGCGGTGATGGCGGCGGAGATGGTGTCATAGTCCCGCATCTCCCCCAGAAGGATCACGTCCGGGCTCTCCCGCAGGGCCGAGCGCAGGGCCGCGGGGTAGCCGGGGGTGTCGATGGAGATTTCCCGCTGGGTGACGATGGATTTCTCATGCCGGTAGATGTACTCGATGGGGTCCTCCATGGTGATGATGTGGCAGTCCCGGCTCTGGTTGATGCGCTGGATCATGCAGGCGATGGTGGTGGACTTGCCCGTGCCCACGGCCCCGGTGACCAGCACCAGGCCCTTCTGGTTGTCCGAGAGCTCCAGCACCCCGTCGGGGATGCCCAGCTCCTTGGGGTCCGGCAGGCCGAACTGGATGAGCCGTATGACCGCCGCCAAAGAGCCCCGCTGCTTGAAGACGTTCACCCGGAAGCGCCCCAGGCCCCCGATGGCAAAGGAAAAGTCGTCGTCCTCCCCCTGGGAGAGGTGGGTGGCCTCCCGCTTTGCCAGGGTGTAGATGCCCTCGATGAGCCGCTGGGTGTCGTCGGGCTTCAGAAAGCCCTCGCCCCAGCGGTTCTGGTGGCCCTTGCACTTGAGGGTGATGGGAAGGCCCGCCACCAGGAAGATGTCGGACGCCTCCTCCTCATGGGCCTTTTGCAGAATTTCCTGTATTTCCATGGCAATACCCTCCGAATTTTCATAGTGGGCCTATTATACCATATCCGCTCCGGGTTTGCAAATGCCTAGCCGCCCAGCCACAGCCCGCCAATCTCCTGCGGGGGCTGCCAGTCGCCGGAAAACTGCCAGCATACTACAGTGAAGGCATCATCAATATCATACATTAAATCCGCTGCGTCCCACGATTCGTCAAATAGCTTCAGCCCAATCTTCAGCGTCTCGCTGCCATGGCGGAGTTCTTTCCAATAAATGCCATCTATTTCCTCAACTCCTAACTCCGCTACGGCCTCCGGAGGGAATTCATATATTCCAAATCCGACACAGCCTGTCTCTCTGGTGATATGCACGCAGCCCACCTCTTTTGCCCCCTCCGCCGCTTGACGCAAAAACGCCTGCCCCTCCGCCTCCAGCTCGTAGCGCTCCCGGGTGGAGGCCGCCAGCTTCTCCGCCATGGCTAAATCGGCCCGGGCGGTGGCGAAGGTAAGGATGCCCAGCACGGTCATGCAGATGGTCACTACTGTCAAGAGCAGGGCTAAAGGGCCCAAGCGTATGGGTACCCGCTTCATTCTCCGCCACCTCCTAAGTAAGCCGCCGTTTGCAGGGTGTACACCGGCTCGCCGCCGTACATCCAGTACACAATGATGTCGCTTCTCACAAAGCCGGACGAATCCTCCCAGGTCACGTCCACCCAGAACTCCCCGCCCTTGTCCGGGGCCATGTCCCGGCTGTACCGGGCCCGCACCGAGCCGTCCGCCGACAGAGCGGCGTTGTCATTCTCGTTGAGCATGAAAAGCAGCTCCTCCGGAGTGCGGGCCTCACCCACCAGCTCGGCGGCGTTTTCCGCCAGGCGCACCGCCCGGGTGAGCACCCGGGCGTCACTGCTCTGCTCCTTCGAGAGGGCGAACATGCGGCTGAGCGTCAAGAGCACGCCCAGGAACACCACGATCAGCACCAGCATCTCCATATAAAAGGCGGTGATGGCTTGTTTATTCTTCATGGCAGCACCTCCAGCCCTGGCCCGCTTCGCATAAGCAGCGGCACCTTGCCCTCGTCGGTGACTGCATAGGGCACGCCGTTACTCTCTTCTATGCGGAAGACCTCCGTCTCCCCCAGCACCTGGGCCTCCTCCGGCCACAAGGGGCCCTCCGCGGGGCCGTAGTCCTCCAGGAGCTTCCCTTCCCAGCGGTACAGGCGCAGGGCGTAGCCGCTGTCCCGGTCCCGGATGACCAGCACCGGGCCCTCTACCCCCTGTTCCTCGCCTGTGCGCACCTCCGCCCCGCCGGCGTGGTCGTGGGCGCGCAGGCTGGTGGAAAGGGTGCTCAGCAGCGCCCGGGTGCGGTTGTTTGCCGCCTGGCCCTCTACCGCCTGCCGGTAGGTGGCGGCGCCGAAGGTCACAAGCAGGAAAAAGCCGGCCAGAAAGAGCCCGGCTATCCCCAGGGTGAAAAACGCCTGGGGCTGGCTTTGCCTTTTCAAGATTGCCCCGCTCCTTTCCGTCACGGCTTTGCCACCACCCGCACCTGGGGGGGCAGGTTCGACGCGAACACGTCGTAGACCACGTAGAAGTCCTCCCGGTTGATCTGCAAGCCGTAGTTTTCCTCCAGATATTCCAGCGCCGGAGGGTACATGCCCTCTACCGCGTAGCACTGCACGGCGCTCTGCTCGATGGCCCTGCGCAGGGCCTGGGCGGCCTCCTCCGCTATGTCCCTTTTAGAGGCCCCGGCCGTGCGCATGCACAGAAGCGCCGCCAGGACCGCCGCCAGCAGCAGGCAGAGTATAAGGGGCCACACCCGTTTTTTCCTGTCTGTATACATGGCGCGCCCCTTACCCGATGGAGCTCATGATGCCCAGAAGGGGCAGCATCACGCTTAAAAGGGAGACCCCCACCGTCACCAGCAGCACCCCGGAAAGCAGCGGGTCCACAATGCCCACCAGCCGGTCGGTGCGGGCCCCGCACTGTTCCTCCAGAAGCTCCGTCAGCCGCCAGAGCACCGGCTCCAGGCTGCCGCTGCGCTCCCCGGCCAGCAGCATGCGGCCGTACACCGGCTCGAACAGCTGCTCGTCAAAGGCCGCCTGGGCTATGCTGTGGCCCTCTTCCAGGTGCTTCAGGCACTTTTCCAGCTTCTCCTCCACGGGCCTGCAGTCTACCATTTTCATGCTTTCGGCCACGGCCACGTCCTGCACCTCGCCGCTGGCTAAGAAGGTGGCCAGCGCCGCCGTGAAGCGGTACATGCCCATCTCCCGCAATAAGCTCCCCGCCGGGGGCAGCTTCAAAAGCAGGCCCTCTATGAGGGGACGCTTCCCGCTGTTCCACAGGGCCAGCCCTAAAAGCAGCGCCGCCGCCAGCACGATCATAACCCCCAGCGCCGCCCAGCAGAACCCGTAGGCCCACTGGATGTACCGGTAGGCCGAATGGGCCAGGCTGCCGGTGAGGCGGTCGTAGACCTGGGTGAAGGCGGGCAGCACCATGCACAGCATCAGCACCAGCACCACGATGATGAGCACCAGCATGGCCGCCGGGTACGTCACCGCGCTCTTGAGCTTTTCAGACAGGACCTTCTGCCCCGCGTAGTATTTCCCCAGGCGGAACATTACGTCCTCCAGCCGCCCGGAACTCTCCCCCGCCCGCACCATGCGCAGGGCGTACTCTGGGAAAAGCCCGGTCTTTTCCAGCGCGGTCGAGAGGCTCACGCCCCCCTCCAGCTCCTTCTGGGCCTCCCGCAGGGCGGTCTCCAGGGGGCCGGGCCGGCGGCTCTCCTGCCGCAGAAGGGCCACCGCCTCCTCGGTCTGGATGCCCGCCTGGAGCATCATGCCCATACTCTCACAAAAAGCGCTGATGCCCAGCGCGTCCAATTTTTTCCGCATCGCTCCCACCCCTGTCAATAAAAATAAACGTCCGTATAGTTTGCCCCGCTGCCGATGAACTCCGCGCCGCTGCCCCCCGCCGCAAAGGTGGGGTCCAGCCGGTTCCAGGCGTTCTCCTCCACCTGGTACTGCACGGCCACCCAGCCGCTCTCCTCTGTATAGAACATGTTCCAGGCGTGGTACAGGTCGTCGGGCTGCACATAGCCGAAGACCATCTTGGTGGGGATGCCCTGGCTGCGCAGCATGGCTGCCGCCAGGCTGGCGTAGTCAAAGCAGATGCCCGTGCCCGTTTCCAAGGTCTTGTCCGGGTCCGGCAGGTAGGATTTCTCCACCGTCTGGGCCAGTTCCTTGTCGTAGGTCACGGTCTCGCAGATGAAGTCGAAAACGGCCTCTACCACCCCCAGGGCGCCGCTCTGGGTCCGGGCCAGCTCTGCGGCCTTTTTCACGCAGGCGGAATTTTCCCCGTAGGGCACATACTGGCTGGGCCGCAAAAAGGGCTGGTACTCGTCCAGAAGGGCCACCTGGGCCCCGGCCTCATAGACCTTCGCGTACTTGCCCTCGGTGACCTCCTCCATCACCCGGAAGGAATAACCCCCGTCCCCCATCTGCAGGGGGAAGATGGCCGGGGTCCCGTCGGAGGGGAGGTTATAGGTGTAAGTGGCCTCGCCCTTTAATGCCTGGAACTTGAGCCGCGCCCCGCTCTGGGCCGAGGCCCCCACGTAGCCCTGCTCCAGGGCAGAGAGGTCCAAAAGCACGCCGTTTTCCCCCTGGGCCAGGTCGCTGTGAAAGGCCGAGCCCGCAAAGGCCGGGGCCTCGTAGGGGGTAAAGGCCTCCTCCGGGGGGCTCTCGGCCGGGTCCCCGGCGGCCTGGCTCTCCGGGGCAGGCTGGGCCTCGGGGTCGCTGCCGGTCTGGGTGACACAGCCCCACAGGCTCAAAAGCAGGGCCAGGGCCATAAGGCCCGCTATTTTCCGCGCCATGGAAACCTACCACCCCCGTCCGTGCTCGCCCACGGGCTCCAGCTTGCCGTGGACCACATAGCGGGCTTCTACGAAATCGTAGGCGCAGGTGGACATGACGATGTAGCGGGCCTCCGGGTCCAGCTCCCCCACCTCCGCCACAAAGTCGGATTTACTGAGGTTCTCCTGCAGGTACTGGGTGAACTCCGGCATGGGGCCCCGGAAGATGGTGTAGATGTCCCCATAGGCCGACACCGTGTGGCCGCTGAACAGGATGACCTTGTAGTCCGTCTCCGGGGTCAGAAGCCACATGATGGGGTGCTCCTCATAGTAGCTCTGGTCCCGCCACAGCTCCAGCCCGGCGAACATGGAACCGTCGTTCATGTTGTGCCCGTAGAGCACCGTATTGGAGTCCGCGAACCCCGGGGCCGTCTGGGCGTCGGCGAAGATGGCCCCGCAGTTGTCCGAGAGCTTCTCGTAGCTGTAGTGCAGGTAATACTCGTTATCTTTCCCCTGGCACACCGGGTAGTTGATCTTCGTCCCCTCGCAGTAGATCCACCCCACTACCTCCGGGTTCACCCCCTGCAGCAGGTCGAAATCCACCGTAAAGGGAGTAAGAGGGCCCTCCCCTTTCTGGTGAGGCTGGCCCCCGCTGCTTGTTTCTTCTGACTCGCTGCGCGTTCTTGTAAATTTCTCTGCGGCCTGGGCGTACACCCGCTGGCTTTTAGCGTACTCCTGCTTGGCAATGAAAACCGCCCCGCCTGAGCCCACAAACACCAGCAGCAGCACCGCCACCAGGACCCATTTCAGCTTTTTCCCCATAACCGGCCCTTTCTATCGGTAATTCTCCACCTCGTCGTCCTCCCGGGCACGGCGGCGTATGCGGCCGCCTAAAATGTTCAGCATGGCGCCGCAGGCGGCAAAGGCTACCACGTAGACCTTGCCCACCGTAGTGGAAAACAGCACCAGCATGGCCCCCAGATAGGGGAAGTGCCGGGTCACCCGGCCGATGACGCTGCGGTACGACACAGGGGAGATGTCCTCCTGGGCGTTGGCGTCGCCCTTGGTGATCAGCTCGCCCTCTACCACCCGGTTTTCCACCACCCGGTGGGCCACCACGGCTTCCTCCCGCCAAAAGGCGATGATGTCCTGCTCCGCCATGTCCTCCGGAGGGGTGGCGTCCACATAAATGACGCTGCCCACAGGGATCTCCGGCTCCATGCTGCCGCTGACGATGTGGTACACCTCATACCCCAGCACCTGGGGCACCGTGACGGCCAGGCAGGCCGCGATGACCACCACCAGGATCAAGGTGCCCAGCACCATGCAGAAAGAGGCGGCAATGTGTTTACTCATAATTTGTCATCTTCATCCATCAGGTCCTTTATCACGTTGATGTCCGTGATTTCTGAAATATCCATGGCATGCTCCTCCTCCCGCTTTTTGCGGAAGAAAAGCAGGAACCACAGGCCCGTGCCGATGATAGCCAGCACCAGGGCCCCTATGAGCAGCTTCCCCCACCAGGGGAACATTTTCCCGTCGGACTTCAAATCCAGGTTCATGGGGGCGGGGGTGGCGTTGGTACTCGCTAAAGGCACCTCGCCCTCGTCAATGTCCACCAACTCCGGGGGCTCCTCCGGGGCGGCCAAGGGCGGCGCGCTTGCCTCGGGGATGCTCTCGGGCTCCTCTGTGGGCTCCGGCTCCGATTCTTCGGGCTCTGAACTGCTTTCCTCGTCGTCCCCGCCTTCCTCATCCTCGCTGCCGGTGGGGGTGGTAGGCGTGGTGGGGGTGGTGGGCGTCACCACCGTGGCCCCGCCGCCGGTGATGACTGTGGTGGTCGTAGTGGTGGTCTGGGTGGTGACCCGTGTGTACACGAAGGTGAGCACGTTCTCCATGGGGTCCTCCACCAGGGTCTTTGTCAGGTTATAGCTCTGGGGCTGGTAGCCCTCGATGTACAGATAGGCCACCACGGGGCGGTCGCCCACGTTGCCAAGGTAGGTCTCGCTGGGGGCCAGGGTGTTGCCCTGGGCGTCCTGGAAATGGACGGTGTACTCCACCATGGTGCCCCGCAGGCCGTAGGCCACCACGTAGTCCTGGTCCTTTGTGACCTTGAAGGAGGACAAACGGCTGCCCACCCCCAAAATTTCCTCGGTGCCCTTCCCGCTTTCCCGGAAGCCCTTTACGTAATATTTGCTGTCGTCCAGCAGCGTGACGGCGCTGGTGTGCAGGTCCAGGCGGCTGCCCGCCGGGCACTCCTGGGTGATCATGTCCTGGCCGTTAATCTTGCCCTGCTGGCCGGAGAAGATGCGTATGGTATATTTATACTCATCCCTCTTGGCAAAAGCCGGCATACAGCAGGAAGCCAGCAGAAACACCGCTGTGAGCAGGGAGAAACCGCGCTTACCTGTCATGCCGGCCACCCTCCTTTTCCTCCGTCCGCCGCTTCTTTGTGCTAAAGCAGGCGATGATCAGCAGCAAGAGCCCGCTGACCGCCATGGCGCCGTACAGGGGCAGGAGATTGGTCTCGTCGCCGGTCTTCACCACCGTGCGGCTGTTGCTGTCATCGTTTACCTCGTCCACGGCAAAGTTCAGCTGCACGTCGGCCATGGTGTTCTGGTAGAGGTTATTCTGGGTCTCGCCGTCCAACTCCACGTGCAGGTCCACCTGGCCGGAATCCCCGGTGCGCAGGGTGTCCAGATAAAAATAGTCCTTGAGAGAGTCCGTAGCCTCGTGCAGGCCCTCGTTGTTGGAGCTTGTGTTGTCCTTCTCACCGCCCACGGTCTCGCTGTCATAGAGGACGTTCACTTTCCCGGCGCGGTTGGTGTAGGTGAGCCGGTAGATGTACGCGCCGCCCTCGGCCACCGTGTCGTCCTCCAGGGAGGTGATGGCCTCGTTCTGCATGTACCAGTTGGTAGATTTGGGGTTCGAGTTGCGCAGCTTGATGGAAATGGTGGCGGAGTCCCCCGGCTGCATGCCGCTGACGAGCTTCGCGATGTCAGAGGACTTGAAATTGCTTTCCATCTTCTTGTTGCTGGTAAAGTTCACGTACCAGCCGTCCCCGCTGCCGCTGGAGGAAGCCCCCGCCGGAAGGGCGAAGGCCCACAGGCACAGCGCCGCCAGCAGCCCGGAGAGCAGTCGTTTCCATGATTTCATACCGGGCCCTCCTTACCGCAGCCCCAGGCGCTGGTCGTTTTTGTCCACATCGACCTGACGGCCCCAGGCGCTGATAATGGCGTCTTCCGCGTTATGGGTCTGCACGGCGTTTGCCTCCACGTCCAGGCGGAACTCCACGCCGTTATAGTCAAAGGTGGTGCGGGTGATGGTCTTGCCATTCTCCTTCACCGTGGTCTTGGTCACATATTTGGCCACCTGGCCGTCGATGGTCAGGGTCTTGCTGAAGGGCACGGTCACCTCGCCCACCGGCAGCGCCTCGGTGTAATAGAGCACCATGCGCTCGGTGGTGGCGGCGGCCGGGTCCTCCACCCACTTGTCCTCGTTATCCAGCTCCAGCTTGATAAGCTCCGGGGACAGGTCCAGGTTTTTCTGCTCCACGCCGTCCTTCACCGTCACCCAGTATTTGCGGATGTTCACCCGCACGAACTCATCGATGCTGCCGCTGTTCTTCACCGCCAGGACCTCGGGGTAGGCCCGGCCCAGCTGCAGGCGCTCGCCCTCCTTCAGCATATTGGCTAAGAGCACCGTGCCCTGTTCCTCCCAGTTGCCGTCAGCCTCGTTGCCGTAATCCCGGAAGGCCACGGTCTGGCCGTTTTCCATGAGGGTCACGCCGATGTTATACAGGTCCACTTTCGTGGTGTAGACCTCTGAAAAATACGTCAAAGCCGCCTGGGCGCTGCCTATGGTGCTGGTCAGCAGCAGCGCGATGGCCGCGATAAACAGCAGCAGCGTGCCCACAGGCAGGGCGGCCCTTTTCCTCTTATTCATCATCAGGCCCCCTCCTCATAGGTGTCGAGAATCATGCTCCAGTCGGCGTAGGGGTTCCCCTGGGCGTCGTACAGGGCCAGGGTGGATTCATAGACCACCACCACGTTGAAGTTGTCGCCCTCCTCGGGCTCCCCGGCGGGCAGGTCTATCTTCACGTGCAGGGTGCTGGTAGTCTCTCCGGGCGCCAGGGGCTTTTGGTAGTACCAGAAGCCGTCGTCGCCTTCCTTCCAGTCCCCCTCCACCTCGCAGGTGTAGGTCAGCGGGTGGGCGCTGTCGCTGAAGCCCCGGGCCCGCACGAAAACCACGGAGGAATCCTCCTGGTTCTCAATGGTCAGGTGCTTTGTCATGTCAGAGACTTCCTCGTGTATCTCCGTCTCGTGCCCCAGGTAGATGGGCAGGCCGCCCCGCACCTGGGTGTAGGTGGTGAAATACCCCCACGCGGCCGGCAAGGAGGCAAACGCCGCCATCACAGCCGCCAAAAGCGCCGCGCAAACCGAAGCCTTTTTCATGGTGCCTCCCCTCCCTCTGCTTTCTCAGGCGGATTCAATTCCCAGTGGCCGGGCTTGCCGTCCTCGCCCTTGACGAAAACGAAGCGGTTCAGGATGCCGTGGCCCTTGTTGGTATTGTCAAAGTCGTTGACGAACTTGAACTCGATGGGGTACTCGGCCTTTACGGTGGGGTCCTCCGGGTCCTCCCGGCTGACGAACTTGCAGCTGGCCCCGGAATAGATCTCCTCCACCTCCACCGTGGCCCCCACGGGCAGGTCCTCTATGAGGATGCTCTGGGTGCCCGCCTCATCGAAGTCCATAGAGATGATCTTCTCGTACACCAGCTTGCCGTCCTTAAAGGCCTGCACCCGGTACACGAAGGTCACGGGGCTGTCGCTGCCGTAGGACAGCAGGGTCTTTGTGATGCGGATGGGGCCCAGAAGGTCCGGGGCGGGCTTTAGGTACACCTCTGCGTCGAATATCCACTCCCCGGGGTTGGCGGTATTGATCTGGCCGTTTTCATCGGGCGCCTTTGTGGGCAGGGTGATGAGCTCCGGGGCGAAGCTGTAGCTGTTCTTCTCCCCCTGAAAGCGCGTGACCAGCTTGCCGTCCTTCTGCACGCTCACATAGTCCTTGGGGGCCTCGCCCACCTTGTGGGGGATGAGCAGGTAGAGCCCCGGGTCCAAGTCCTGCTTTTTCTTCCCAATGGGGACGTTTTCTGCTGCCGGCCTTATGGAGACAGTCTCCTTTACGCGGCCGGCTTCATCTAAAAAGACCGTCTGGGCCGCCTTCTGGGCGATGCCCTCCCACACTGAGCTGTTTTCGATCTCCTGGGGTATCTCCACCGGGAAGTCGGGTGAAACCGTGAAGTCATAGGTATCCGCCACCTGAGAGCGGGTCATGTCGGCCACTTTATAAAGGTCATAGCGCAAAAGGGGCTCGCCGTCAGGGCCCATCACATTCAAATCCTGCCCCATGGCTACGTCCTTATCGGTCGCAGGGCGGCAGGGGTATACGGTCAAATGGCAGTTTTCCGCGGCGCCGGCCAGCAGCTGCAGCACCATAAGCGCACACAAAGTACAGGCAAGGGCCCCCAGGGCCCGGGTCCATCTCTTTTTCATGAGCAAAGCCTCCTTTTTATGACTATATGTGCCAGCTATTTCTTCTTGTTATGCCGGAAGGGGTCCCGCAGGTCGGCGGCTGTGAGGCGGGGGCGGCGCTTGTAGAAAATCAGCACCACCGCCAGCAGCAGGAACAGCATGGGGATACCCACGGCCGGAATCACCACGTAGGTGGGTACGCGCACCGCCTCGGCGGCGGCCAGAAGGGCTTCTTCGTTATTGGCCACGCGCTTGCCGCGCAGCAGAAGCCGGTGGGTATTGACGCCGTAGGGGGTGCAGGTCTGTAAAGTACAGTAGTCCTCGCCGCGGTACAGCTCCATTTCAGAGGTGTCCTCCGGCAGGACGATGCGTATCTGAACGATTTGATAGGTGAGGGTGCGGCCCAGCACCGTTATGGTGAACAGGTCCCCTTCGCCCAGGCGGTCCAGGTCGGTAAACAGGCGAGCCGAAGGGAGCCCCCGGTGGCCGGACACGGCCGCGTGGGTGTCGGCCCCGCCAACGGGCAGGCTAGTGCCCTCGATGTGGCCGCTGGCAATTTGCAGCACCGCTTCGTCGGTGCCGTGGTAGATGGGCAGGCTCACGTCTATGACAGGGATGTTTATGTAGCCCATGATGCCAGTGCCCGTCACGTCTAAAAGGCTGCGGTACTCCGCCTGCTCCTCCGGGGAGGGGATCCAGCGGTTGCCCTTTTGCCACAGGCGCTCGTTATAGGCCCGGGCCTCGTCGATGAGCGCGTCCATCTCTTCTTGGGACATGCCCTCTACCGTCTCGACATAGGACGCGATGGCACGGGACTGATGCAGAGAGTTCCACCAATTGCTGAAGGTGGGGTACATCAGTAAGCAAAGCCCTGCCAGGACTACGATGGCTAAAAGTATATTCAGCATATTCTTTTTTAACCATTTCGCCATTGCCAGGGCTCTCCTTACTAATGTTTATCCCCGCCGCCGTGACAGCGGGGATAAATCATATTAGTTATTCATGTTCCATTGTGCTGTTGCCGGGCAGCAGCACAGTCGCAAGGGTTAACCCTTGCTGCCCATGCGCTTGCGGACAAACAGCAGGACGCCTGCGCCCACTACCAGCGCGCCGCCTACGGCATAGAAGATCGTGGTGCCGATGCCGCCGGTGCTGGGGAGGAGGGTGCCTTTGCTGTTGAGAACAGTCAGGCCAGTGCCTTCACTATCTGTTTTTCCCTCATTGGGGTCGGTGGTGGGAAGGTCCGTGCCCTCAGTGACAGGAATAGAACTCAAAGTCAGCTTCACATAGGAGGTATCCACCATTTCAGCAGAGGAACCAGTATCCCGGATATCAGTAGCTTTAATCTCAACTTTGATCGGCTTGCAAATATTGAAGCCAGTGGGAGCCTTGGTCTCGGTGAGGATATAGGTGCCAGCCTTGAGGCCGTTTACCTTCAACTGGCCAAGTGTTGCCTCATCGCTGCTGGAGATGATAGTTGTAGTCGACTTCAAATTTGTAGTGTCAAAGTTATATTCCACATTTTCATCCCAAAGGTAATACTGACCGTCAGTAGGATTCTGGATGAATTGCAACTTGTTACCCTTATCGTCAGTAAGCTCGAACTCAGCGCCGCCCAGTTTTTTATCAGTGTCGGAAGAATCAACCTTGGTGATGTCCAGCAGGAAGCTGTAGACGAAGACCTTATCATCGGGGGTCTTGCCACCCTTATTGCCGGTCTCGGGGTCATTGGTGTACTTCAGGTGGGCATCGTTCAAGTTGCTGGTTTCAGCGCCGTCACTGCTTGTCATGTCAGCCTTGCCGTTCAGCTTCGCCTCATAAGTAAGGGTGACAACGATGGTGCCAGTGGTAGGAAGATTCAGTTCGCTCTTTTCATTTTCAAACTGCTTGAAAATGTTAGCAACTTCCACAGAGAAAGCGTGCTCGCCTTCGGATACATCTTTATCGTTGTAAGACTCAAGCTCTTTGTAGCCGAAGCCAGTCTGGGCGATGAAAGTTGCTTTCTTGTCTTCTACAAGAGCACCCTCGTCATCATCGTTATCGTCATACCAGGAATAGTCAGCGCTCTTAGTCAGGTCTTTTGTAGAATTCTCAACATCGAGTTGGCTAACGGAAACTTTTACGCTATCCTCATCAAAGTCAAAGCCTTTGGACAGTTTATCCTGGAAATCTACGGTGTAATAATCGTACTGCGCCAAATCAGCAACGGGAATCTTAGCTTCCAGCTTAAACATCACTGTGTCGCCAATCTTAGCCTGGTCAGCTTCGGAGTACTGCAACTCGCTGATGTCTACGTCAGGGTCGGCGGGCTTAACTGCAACAGTCTTGTCGAACTCAGTGGTGGTGACCTTGGAGGTCATAGTGGTCGGGCCAACGACCTCAACCAGCAGAGCGGACATGTTGGCGTAATCGGGATGCTCCGTGGGTACTTCACCTTGATAGCCTTCGTCAACTACCAGGTAGTAGCCAGCAGGCAGGTCAGTAAACTCAAGCTCTTTTGCATTATCCATCATGGTACCAGTCTTAAAAGCCGAGACTTTACCATCAACGATTTCTTTCAAACGAGCGTCAGCCCAGTCCTGGATATCTTTGCTGTTGTTCTTCATGTTATCCAGATTATCCAATTCCGTCTTCGGGACCAAAGCGCCCTTTGTTCCCTCGCCAGCATACTGCAGACCATAGCGGACATTGGACAAAACCATTGTGTTGCCTTCCGCATTCTCGTTGACTGTTTCGCCATCATCTGTGCCACTCACATCACCATAGAAAATCTGGTAAATGCTGTACTTATGGCCAGGAATAGCAGACTTTATGGTCAGTTTAGAAGTGCCACTTTCTGGAAGTTCAAACGCAGCAGCGGTAGCCTGATCGCCCGTCGCCAGCGCCGGGAGCGCCATGACAAAGCACAGCGCCAAGGCCAGTGCAAGTGCTAAAAATTTCTTCATAGATTTCATACACTCATTTCCTTTCTTAGTATAAAATAGGTTGCTCATGTTATCTATCAGACTTTATGCACAACCTCCTTCCCTCGTTTCCGAGCGTAGTTATATATCAAGGCAAGCGCGGCCACGCACAGCCCCGCGCCGGCCCATATATATCTGGCCGTGCCCCCGCCGCCGGTCTTAGGCAGCTCGTAGGCGTAGACAGTGTTACGGACAAGCACAGTTTGAATATCTTCCTTTTCATCACGCGGAGAAGCATAGGTGATAGAGCCCTCGACTTTATAAGGGTCCTTATCTCCTTCTTCTGAGGTCTCCACATCCATGAAATCCATGGAATCTCCAGGATCGACAGCCTTTGTCTTTATCCAACTGGTCACATAGTCATTCTTCGGCTTTTCGCCCAAGATGTTGACTTGATTTTGGTTATTTGTATCGATAGTAAACTGGCTCTTGATCGTCTTCAGTTCCTCTACAACATACTTTGTGCCCAGCGGCAAGCCTTCGATGACAATATACTGATTGCTCTTTAACAAGAAGGTTACGCCGTCACTTGCCAAGCTCTCCATATCCATGAAGCCTGTCAACACGTTTTTCTTCTCTTCCGCAGACAAGGTCGGGAAGTCAGCCTCTGTTATGTCTTCAACAAATTCGACTTTTCGGTCCTCCCCATTTTCAACCACAGCATATTTCACATACGCATGGTTGTTTTTCAAGGGGTTATCGTTCTCATCTGTCAGCTTCAACTTGAACATAAAGGTCTCATCTGTGGAGAAGCTGTCAATCGGAGTGTCGTCTTCCAGGCCACCCTTCTTAATCATGCTGTCAGCCAACTTCTGAATGCGAAGGTTGCCAGAGTCTACGCCCAGGTTTGTCTCCTGCGCGCGCACCGAAGGCAGAATGAACTGCATCCAGCAGGTAGAGCCGGAAGCGCCGCGCTCGGTGTAGAAGAAGTCCAGCTGATATTTCTGCTTCTCTGCGTAAACGTTCCCGTTATCGTCAGCGCCTTTGACCTTTACGTGGTTCCACAGGTTCACGAACTCGCCAACAGACTGGTGCGTGCCGCCGATGTCACAAATCAACCGGCTTTGCGAATAGTCAGGCCCACTACTTTCCACCGGCGTCAAGAACACCCACATGTCGTCGTCGCCGAAGAACAGATACTCCAGCGGCCCCACGTACTCGGGCACCAAATCAAAGGTAAGCGAGAAATGCATACCAAAATAGTTGTTGTGGTCGCCGTCAAAGTCGGAAGTGGGCAAAGTGTTCTTCACATTATCATTAAATATTCTTTTTTCTTTATTTGCTTTTAACCCAAATTCAAAATCATGATTTTTGTCATCTTGTTCCCATGTACCATCCATCGGCCAGAAATTGTTAGAATAGATTGGAAGTTGGGTGCCATATACGGTGCCATCGAATTTAGAAAATTTCTCCAAATCCGTTTCAGGATCATTGTCATCAACTTGTGCCGCCGTCAAGGAATACATATCACCCACGCGCCGGAAAGTAAGCTTTCCACCAAGAGGCGTAGAACCGTGAGTTTGTTTACCTTTCAAGAAGTTATCAGGCCCGGCTATTCCACCAGCAAATACCAATCCACCGGCCTCGTCCAATCCTTGTGCGATGCCAAAGGAACAGTTATAGAAGCTGTTTCCATTTCCTTTATTAATGTAATTCCCTTTGAACTGTATATCACCAAGCCCAGTTCCCGTATTGGTATTGCCATTGCCGAAGGCATACTTCACATCGCCATTTTTGGCATTTGCGTAATTCTCGGGATTATTGATGCCTTGCTGCTTGGTGTTTAAGACTTTGACACCATTTTCTGTCTTCCAACCCTTTTCACCGATGTCATAATCATAGAAGTCAGCGTTAACAACCTTTTGTTCTTCCGTCTTCTTTGATTCTACAGGTTCATAGACAAGCCGCAATGTAGATTGATGGGTAATGCGGATATAGATATCGCCTTCCTCTTTATCTCCTTCATAATTCTTATTGGTGAAATGTAAGTATTTATCACATTGTTCGGATTTATCAGCAGGAATGGCACACCCCTCGGACGGCGAAATATTCTTGTATGTTTCACCATACACTTTCCAGCCGTCAGCATTCAGATTATCGTTGTTAGGCGCAGGAGGCGGAGCATTGTTATGCTCTCCTGCATCCCACACCCAAACCTGCCTCAAAATATACGAATCGCCTTGGTCAGGGTTCGAGTTGGCTACCGCGTCAAAGTACTCCAAGTTAGGCTTAGTGAAGAATTCACATTCCTTACTTTCATATATTTTCATCAGTTCATTCTTGACCTGTATCCTGTAATCTGCATTACTGCCAGGCTCTTTGGTTAGAGGAAGATATATGATATCAGCCTTCGTAGGTTTCACAGTTTTCCCATTTCCATTTTTGGGTAAATCTGTTTCACCGGCGGCTGCGCTCCCTTTATAAACTTCTCCATTTTTTTGTTTAACTTCTGTGTTAATTACATGAAGGCTTGTTTCTTTGTTATAGCCTGATTTGATAAGTTCTTCTTCCGTTTTTCGAACCACCCGATTCAAGTAGGAATAATACTCCACGTGGAAAGTCGGGTTCAAATCCTTATTACTCGCCAGCGCCAGGGTGCCGACAACTTTCTTTTGCTGACCGCCTTGGGCATCGTCCGTGTCACGAGAGAAGTTAGAATCTTCATCATCGAACGATTCGCCGCTGTCCGCTCTGACTTCCTCCTCGCCTCCAGGAAACGTTTCTAAGTTGCCTTCACTGGGCGCGGAATCAGCCGCTTCCTCGTCCGCCTCACCAGCGAATTTTTCTCCAGTTTCGTCCGCCATCAACCCAACTTCCGCCTCTCCGTCGCCCGCGCCGGTGCCGGCGGTCTCGGGCTGAGAAGGGGCTTCGGCGGGCTGGCTGCCGGAGACAGACTCGGGGGCCTGCAGGCGCAGGCTCATAAGGGCGCCGGTGGTCTCCCGGGTCAGGTCCTTAGAGTCCAGCACGCACACATCGGAATTGGCGGTGGTATCGAAGCCTTCCGCAGCCACTTCCCGCAGGGCCTGGGCGGCTTCTTCCTGCTGGCGGGCGGCCTGGGCGGCCTCGGCGTCGGCGTACATTACAAAGCTTTCCTCGGGCGCGGCCTTATCGGCGGGGCCCAGCACAGAGACCAGCATGGCCGCCTGGTTCTCGTCCTCGCTGTCCTCGGGGTACATCTCGGCGATCAAAGCCTCCAGCTCCTCGGTGGCGTTGACCTCCACCGAGATCTCGCACCCGGAAAGATCCAGCTCCTGCCCGGCGTAGAACAGCTTGTAAGACAGCACTTCCAAGGGGGGCAGCTCCGCGTCGGGCTCGGCCTCCTCCACCTTCACATAGTCGGCGTAAGACTGGTAAGCGGGGTCTCCCTCGCCCACCTGGGACACGTCGAACTTCAATATCTGCTCAAAAATCAGCTCTGTATTGGCAGGCAGCACGCTCCCCGTAGAAACGGTGGCCCCGCCCAGGCCCTTCTTCCGGCTTGGCTTTTTAGGCTCTGCCGAAGGAGCGGGCTCTTCTTCGTCCTGTTTGTCATTTTCTTCGGGCTCGGCGTCATCTTCCTCCGGCGCGGCGCTGCTCAGCTCGGGCATACTGGACTCAAACCCGCTGAACACGTCGCTGAGGGTCATCAGCGCCAGCCCGTCTTCCTCCGCCTGGGAGGACTCGGTCTCCCCGTCGCCCCACTGGATGACGGGCTCAGAGGGCGCAGGCTCCGAGGTCTCCTGGGGCTCGGCAGGGCTTTCCACCGCTGCCAGGGCGGCGCTGCCCTTGATATGGAACACCAGCTCGAACATGGAATCGGTCTTGTAGGAGAAGGACTGGTCCAGGTGCAGCAGATTATCCCCCTGGTCCTGGTCTTCCTCCGGGCTGTCTACATCCTCGGCCTTCACCTTCACCGGGGCCTTGCTGCCAAAGCCCAGTAAGGTGTCCTCCGCGATCTCCGTAACGGTCCCGCCGTTTTCCGCCAAGCGCACGTCCAGGACCTCAGTCTTCTCCAGCTCCAGCACCATGCCGGGCACGGTCTCCAGCTCGGGGTCGGGCTCGGCCTGCCGGTATGCCACCGCGCAGATCTTCGCGCCTTACACC
>CANRZD010000021.1 GCA_947644325.1 uncultured Clostridia bacterium | reverse complement strand
CCCCAGCCCATCTGCCCTGCGGTATATCTCCAGGATATCCTTGTAGCTTATGGCGTCCCAGGGGGCCAGCTCCAGCCCCGAGGCCTGCAGCAGTGCGTCGTTCAGGTACACCACTTCAAACTGAAAGGCCACCGGCAGGGTGTACAGGTGCCCGTGGGTCTCGAAGGCCGCAAAGAGGTTCTGAAAATAATCCTCCCTGTGAAAGTCCGGGTCCTTGTCCATCCACTCATAGAGGTCGTACATCAGGCCGCTCTGCTCGTACTGGGCGGGGTTTAAGTACCCCTCGTCCAGCAGGATGTCCGCCGCCTGGCCGCTCATGAGTTCCGTGGTCCAGCGGGTGCGGTAGGCCTCCCATTCCGCGTCGCTGGCCTGCAGGTCCACGCCGTATTCCAGTTGTATCTCCGTCTCCGGGTGGGTGCGGTTGAAGTCCTCCACCCAGGGCGTCAGCCCCGCGTAGGGGTGCTCGTAGGTGCTCAGCGCCGTAAGGACGCGGGGGGCCTCCTCCGCCTCCCCGCAGCCCCCAAGGCCCAGCAGCATGAGGGCCAGCAGCAGGCACAGTGTCTTCCTTGTTTTCATGGTTTTGCCCCTTTCTTTGCGGTCTATTTTATGATTAGACGGCGGAAAGGGCGGTTTGTTACAATATTTCTGCCCACAGCCTCGTTTTACCTTTTGTTTACATTTCCCTGTATACTTGATGAACCTCCCGGCCGTATGATACAATAAAATCACCGGACAGGAGGTTCCTTTACTATGAAAAAGATCGTGAGAAGAATAGCGGCGGGCGCGCTGTGCGCGGGGCTGATGATAAGCTGTGCCGGGTGCCAGATGGACCCGGAGGGGAGCTTAGTGAAGCACAAGGACATGGAAAAGCTCATCAGCCAGGCGGCGGGGTCCCAGCCGGGCACGGTGGGGGCCAGGGACCTGCAGGCGGACGTGGCGGAAAACTTTGACAGCTACAAGGCCCAGGTCTCTGACGAGAGCCTGCACGTGCAGCTCACCGCGGACGCCCAGGTGGACGTGCCAGAGGTGGACAAGCTCAGCATCTACCGGGTGAAGCAGAAGAAAATAGACCAGGAGCTGGTGGACAAGGTCATCGACGAGTTCATGGGGGGCGAGACCCTCTACGACGGCCGGGCCGTCACCCAGCGGGTGCGCTCGGACGTGGAGGCGGACATCGAGTATCTCCGCCAGCAGATGAAGGACACGGAGGCCCAGCTGCGGGAGGAGGGCGTTCTGACAGAGGAGGAGATACAGGAGAACGTGAACGCCTACCAGTTCGAAATGGACCTTCTCCAGGAGGAATACGAGAGCGCCCCCGAGAACGTGGACTTGTCCGCCTACCCCGGGGACAGCAGCCTGGAGGCCATGTACGACTGGGACGGGCAGGGGGACGTGAAGGCCCTGTCCCTCATAAACGACGGAGCAGGCGGGCTCTATAAGAGCCTTACCGTGCAGGACAGCGACAACTATTCCAATAAACTTGTCTATAGAAGCAGCCCCGCCGCCTATGTGCGAAGCGACGGCTGCCTGGTGGCCAAAACCTACCTGAGCGAGGATGGCCGCCCCACCAGCGTGGCCACCGCCAGCAGCTACGACACCTACTGGAAAGATAAGGGCCTTGCGGAAATCGTCGTAAACAACTACCAGGTGGACGACAGCACCCAGTTTGCCCCCGTGCCCGGCTGGACCTGCCAGCTCACCCAAGAGGAGGCCCAGGAGAAGGCCCGGGCCCTTTTGGATAAACTGGGCTTTTCGGAATTCACCCTGGGCCGGGGGGAGCTCTGCAGCGAGACCCTGTCCCTTAAAAACCTGGGGCCCCAGGAGCCGGGGGAGGCCATTCCCTTTGCCACCTACTACATCCTGCAGTACTACAGGGAGATAGACGGCGTGCAGTTGACCCAGTCCAGCGGGGTCAAGTACCAGGACGGCTGGGACGGGGACGGGAACTTCAAAAAAGAAATGTGGCCCGCCGAGTGTGTAGAGCTGCGGGTAAACGACAGCGGCGTGGTGGGCTTTTCGGTGCTGGCCCCGGTGGAGGTCACCGAGACCGTGGTAGAAGGCGCGGGCCTTATACCCTTCGAGGAAGTCAAGGGCACCTTCGAGTCCATGGCGGCGGTGGCCCGGGCCCGGGAGTACGAGCAGGTGGTGGGGGAAGTCAGGGAAGTGAACCTCAGCTACTCCCGCATCAGCGAAAAGGACCGCTTCGACACCGGGCTCATCGTGCCGGTGTGGAGCTTTGAGGGCAAAGAGGAATACTACATGGAAGAGCGCCTGGGCGGCAACTGGGAGGGCACCATCTTAGCCATAAACGCCGTGGACGGGTCCGTCATCGACGAGACCCTGGGCTACTGACAGTAAACAAAGGAGGAAGACCCAATGGGAGGGAAGATACTGGTAGTAGAGGACGAGGAGGCCGTGGCCTCCATGATCGCCATGAACCTGAAGGCCGTGGGGCATGAGCCCACTGTCTTCGGGGACGGGGAGGAGGCGGAGCGGGCCCTTATAAAGCGCCACGACTACGACCTGGCATTGCTTGACGTGATGCTGCCCGGAAAGGACGGCTTTGCCCTGATGGAGAGCGTGCGGCCCTACGGCATACCCGTCATCTTCCTGACGGCCAAAAGCGACCTGGGCTCCAAGCTCACAGGCCTTACCGGCGGGGCGGAGGACTACATCGTAAAGCCCTTCGAGGTGCTGGAGCTTTTGGCCCGCATCGATAAAGTCCTCTCCCGGGCCCAGCCCCGGGGGGAGGTGCTGCGGGCGTTGGACCTGGAGATCGACATAAGCGGGCGCCGGGTGCGGAAAAACGGGGCCGAGGTGGCCTTAAAGCCCATGGAGTTCGACCTTCTGGTGGCGCTCATAAAGCACAAGAACGTGGCCGTCTCCCGGGAGGACCTCTTAGGGCTGGTGTGGGGCGCGAACTACCTGGGGGAGACCCGCACGGTAGACGTGCACATCGGCCAGCTGCGCAAGAAGCTTAATCTTTACGACGCCATAAAAACGGTGCCCAAGCGGGGCTACCGGCTGGAGGATATATGAAGCTGAGAACAAGGCTCTCGCTCTTTTCGGGGGCGGTGATACTGCTGGCACTGCTTGCCTGCGACGCCTACGTGTTCCGGGCCTACCAGCGCGCGCTCTTAGACGAGGCCGCCGCCCGGGGGTACCAGGAGAGCATGGAGGTCTTTACGGCCTTTGACCGCTACGGCGACAGCCTGGGGGGGAGGATGGCCCCCTATGAAGCCGTGTACTTCCTAAAGAACCGCCACGAGGAGCTCACCATCCTTCTGCAGGAGGACGGCCGCGTCCTCTATAACCAGACCACCGCCACCCCCTGGCAGCTGCAGGGCCAGACGGAGACTTACTACGAAGGGAAGCTGCCCATGAGCCGCCACCGCATAGGGGGCCGGCAGGCGCTGGCCTTCTCCCATGAGCAGTTTGGCTTTAAGCTCATCCATCTCTATGACGTCACCGGCGCGTACCTGGGGGCCCGAACACTTGCGGGCAGGCTGCTGCTCTTTTCCCTGGGCGTTTCGGCCCTGGGGATATGCGCTCTGCTCTGGGCCCTGCGGCGCGCCTTAAAGCCCCTGGGGGCCCTGTCAGAGGGGGCCCGGGCCATGGCGGCGGGGGCCTATGGCCAGCGGGTGCCGGAGGACAGAAAGGACGAGATCGGAAGCCTGGGCCGCGACTTCAACAAAATGGCCGGGGCCATAGAGGAGCACATCCGGCAGGTGGAGGAGAGCGAGGAGAAGAAGACCCTCTTTATGGGCAGCCTCACCCACGAGCTGAAGACCCCCCTCACCGCCATCTCCGGCTACGCCCAGACCCTGCGGCTGGTAAAGCTGACGGACGAAGACAAGGAGACGGCCCTTTCCTACATCTCTCAGGAGAGCATGCGCCTTGACAGGCTCTCAAAGAAAATGCTGCGCCTGCTGGAGCTGGACCGGGAGGGGGAGCTGGACCGGCAGGATATACCTCTTGTAGACCTGTGCCGGGGGGCCATAGCCACCTGTGCCCCCATAGCCCAGGCTGGGAACGTGGCCCTCACCCTGGGCCCCTGTGAGGGCAGCTGGCTGGGCGACCGGGACCTGCTCGCAGAGGCCGTCATCAACCTGGTGGACAACGCCATAAAGGCCAGCCCCCCGGGGAAAGCCGTGCGCCTCTATACAGAGGGCGGGGCCCTGGTGGTGGAGGACCAGGGCCGGGGCATCCCTCAGGAGGACCTGGGGCGGCTCACAGAGCCCTTTTACATGGTGGATAAATCCCGCAGCCGGCAAAGCGGCGGGGCGGGCATGGGCCTGGCGCTGACAGCCGCCATCCTGCGCCGCCACGGCCTTGCCCTGCGCCTGGAAAGCCGCCTGGGCGCGGGCACGAAGGCCACTGTTGCCCCCATATGAACAGCTTTGAGTGCGATATGCGGCGGGCGGTGCTGTCCCCGGGGTTTTTCTTCGCCGTGGGGGCGCAGCTGCTGGCCCTGTGGTACGGGGGCTTTTCCTCCACCCTGTATGAGATGACCGTGCCCCTGGCCTGCGCGCTGCCCTACGCCTCCGGCTGGCTGGAGGAGTATGGGCCGGGCTTTTACCGGCTCTCCCTGGTGCGGGGCCGGGTGCGGGGGTATATCTGGGGCAAATACTGGGCCTGCGCCCTCTCGGGCGGCGGGGCCGAGGCGCTGGCCGCCTGGCTGTACACCTGCCTGAAAGGGGAGAAGGCCGGGTGCGATTTCCCTCTTCTGGCCCTTGCCGCCATGGTGTGGGCGGCGGTGTCGGCGCTGCTGGCGGCTGTGACAGGCAGCAAATACGTTGCCTACGGCGGGGCCTTTGTGGTCTGCTATTTCCTCATCATCCTCTGTGAGCGCTACGGCCCCGGCCTCTACTGCCTGAACCCCCGGGAGTGGCTGGCCCCGGCCCACGTTTGGGCCTTCGGCAGAGGGGGCACGGCGGCTGTGCTCATAGGCATCTTGCTGTCTTTGTGGCTTTTATACGACTTGGTTTTGGAAAGGAGGCTCAGCCATGCGTAGGCTTCGCCAGGCGGTCATGGCCGCCGCCCGAGGCTTCGGCCGCTGGGGGCACAGCCCCCAGGTGTGGATGGCTTTCGCTTTGGGCTTCATTGCCTGCTTCCTGCTGTCGGGCCGGGTGGTGGATTTTTCCAGGGAGCACGGGGGCAGCCTGCAGCTACTGGAGCCCTTTATCTGGGTCTTCGGCGACTCCGGGTCCATCCTGCTCATTTCCCTGTGCCTGCTGCTGCTTTTCTCCGACCTGCCCCATCTGGACAACGAAACGCCCCTGTTCTTAGTGCGCACCACCCGCCTGTGCTGGATGGCGGGGCAGGTGCTGTACCTGGCCCTTTCCACCCTGGTGTTTGTGGGGTTTATTCTCCTGTCCACCTGTGTGCTCACCGGGGCCCAGGCCTACAAGGCCAACTTGTGGAGCCGCACCGCCGCTATCCTGGGCTACTCCTCCATAGGGGAGAGCCTGTGCATCCCGGCCTTTGTGAAGGTGCTGGAGCTGACCTTTCCCTACCCCTGCGCCCTGCGCATCTTCGCCCTGATGCTGGGGTACTCTCTGGCCCTTTCCTCCGTTATCTTCTTCTTTAACCTTCTGCGGGACAAGCTGGGCATGGCGGCCGGGGCAGTGTTCAGCGGCTTCGGGCTTTTCCTTACGCCGGACGTGCTCTCCCGGCTTTTAGGGCTCACCCCCCAGCAGAGCGCCGGGGCCAATATCCTTTTCGGGTGGCTGTCGCCCTTAAACCACGCCACCTATTACATGCACAATTTCGGCTATGACAGCCTGCCCCGCCTTATAGATTCCTACCTCTTTTTCGCCCTCTGGAGCGGGGCCTTCTTCGGGCTGTGCTTTCACAGGGTGCGGGGGTACGCCTTTCATTTTACGGGAACGGAGGGATAGAGATGGAGGAAACAGGCATCCTGGCGGAGCATTTATATAAAGCCTTCGGCAAAGAGCCCGTGCTGGAGGACGTGAGCCTTTCTGTGCCCTATGGCAGGATACTGGGCGTGGTGGGCGGAAACGGCAGCGGCAAGACCGTGCTGATGAAGTGCATCTGCGGCTTCCTGCGGCCGGACAAGGGTATGGTCACCGTAGGGGGCCGGCGCATAGGGAAGGACTGCGACTTCCCCCAAAGCATCGGCGTCATCATCGAGACGCCGGGGTTTATCCCGGGCATGAGCGGCTACCGGAACTTGAAGGTCCTTGCGTCCCTTAAAGGGAAGATCGGCAAAAAGGAGATCGAACAGGCCCTAAAGCAAGTGGGCCTCTACGAGCACAGGAGGAAGGCCGTGCGCAAGTACTCCCTGGGCATGCGCCAGCGGCTGGGGCTGGCCCAGGCCGTCATGGAGGACCCGCGGGTGCTGGTGCTGGACGAACCCTTCAACGGCCTTGATAAGGACACGGCAAAGGAGATGCGCCAAATGCTCTTGGGCCTCAAGGCCCGGGGGCGGGCCATTCTGCTTGCCAGCCACAACGGGCAGGATATCGAAGAGCTCTGCGACGAGGTATACGAAATGGAGGTGCGCCGCACATGAAAAAAGTTCTGGCCGTTTTTTTGGCATTGTGGCTGTGCGCCGCGCCCGCCGCCGCTTCGGAGGCTTCGCCTTCTCCGTCGCCGTCCCCGTCCCCGTCGGGCGCGCCCAGGCTTCTTATCGACAACGAGAACCTCTACGAGGGCATGGAGAGAAGCTACGCCAAGGGCTACGTGCCCACCGTGCGGGAGGGCCGGGCGTTTTTGGTGCTGCCCCTGCTGTGCGAAAGCCCCCTGCATGGGGACCGCCTGCGGGTGCGGCTGGACCTGGGATCGGGCCCCTTTGTGAACAAAAACTACGACCTGACCGTGCCCCTTGCGGAGGGGCCCTCTCCCGCCGTGCAGAGCTACTGCGTGCGGGTGCCCCTGGAGCTGGAAGCCTACCGGGTAAACGGCAGCTACCCGGTGGGGGTAGAGGCCCAGGGCCTTCTGGAGGGGGGCGGGGAGGTGCGGGAGACCTTCACCGTGAACGTGACCGTAACAGACGGCATAGACCCCCACGCCACCCCCGCGCCCGAGCCCACCCCCGCGCCTGTCATAGAGGAGATACCGCCCCTGGCGCCCAAGATCTTGGTGCAGTCTTACGAGGCCGTCTCCCTGGAAGACGGCGCCTCCGCCATAAACGCTGGGGACCGGCTGCGCCTGCGGGCGGTGCTTCTGAACACCAGCGGCACGGAGGATATCCGGGCCCTTACGGTGACGGCGGCGGCCCCCGCCGGGGAATTTACCCTCAATAGCCCTGGCAGCACAGTGTTCCTCGATTACCTGCCCGCCGGGGGCACGGCGGAGCTGAGCCTTGACTACACCTGCGGCCCCGAGACCCCCGCGGGCCAGTACGAGGTGGCCCTGAGCTTTGACTTCGCCTTCGGGAAGAACCAGACCGCCTCCGGGGCGGGCATTGCCCGGGTTGAGGTCTCGCAGCCCCTGCGGCTGGAGTTCTCCCTTCTGCAGGTGCCCGCCGAGGCCGTCATCTCCGACACCCTGGAATTAAAGGTCCAGGCCATCAATTTAAGCCGGGCTAAAGCCCGCAACGTCCGGGCCGTCATAGAGTGCGACGGCCTGCTGCCCGGGGGTACGGCCTTTATTGGCGACCTGGAGGGCGGCGCCGAGGGCCAGAAGGCCCTGCCCGCCACGGTCACCGGCCTCACAGAGGGGCCCTTCCCCTATGGGGAGACCGCGGGCACGGTCACCTACTACTACGAGGACGGCGGGGGAGAGGAGCACAGCCTTTCGGGCAGCTTCAGCCTGCTGGTAAAGTCCCCCTTTTCTGACAGCCAGCCCCAGAGCGGCGACGACCCCCGCCAGTGGTGGGTGGTCATGGGCTGTATATGCGGGGCGATGGCCCTCTTCGCCGGGGCCCTGGCCCTGCGGGCTTTGTGGAGGCGCCGGGCATGAGGGCCGTGCATTTCCTGCGAAATCTCATGGCCCTGCGCAGGCAAAGCGGCAAGGTGAAGGTTTCCCTGCTCTTAGTGCTGTTGGCCCTATGGCTGGGCACAGGGGCGGCGGCAGACGCGCTGGACTGGGTAAAGGCCGTCCGCACCCCCACAGAGTACGAGCTTACACCTGGCTCCTTCGGGGCGGTGCGGGCCCGGCAGCTGGAGGGCCTTTTCGCCCTGGAGGAGGTAGTGCGCATCACGCCCCAGTGGCCAGAGGAAGAGGAAACCCTGAGCCGCGCCACCCTGGAGGCCCCCTCTTACCGGGTGCTGTGCCGGGGGGCCGATGTTTCCGGCATCACCCGGCAGCGCATAGAAGCCCTGGGCTTTTCCTTTAAGGAGGAGCCAGCGCCCCCAGAGGCGGGGGAGGCCTTTCCCTTTCGGCTTCTTTCCTGCGGGCTGGCGCTGCTTTCGGCCCGGGTCCTTTACAAATTGGGCGGTATAGAGGCCACTGGTTGAAATTTTTTTCCAAAGCTGGTATAATGGGCAAAGACCGAAAGAGCGGAGGAATGGCCCTTATGTCATCTCTATTATCCCAGCAGCGCACTGTCCGCAGCCCCGCCCGGCTTCTGACCTTCTACGTGGTGCTGCATCCCTTTATCGATATCCTCACCTTCCTGGGCGTGCAGGCCAAAATGTTTGTCACCGTGGGCAACGCCGTGCGCACCCTGTTTCTAGCGGCGGCGGTGCTCTATGTGCTGTGCTGCGGCAGCTTCAAGGGGAGAAAGCTCCTTCTCATCTACCTGGGGGCGGTGACGGCGTACCTGATGGCCTTCTGCGGCCTGCACCTGTGGGCGGGGGGCTTTCTCTCCTGCGCCCAGAACCTGATGGAAGCCATAAAAGTCTTCTATTTCCCCTATATGGCGGCGTTCCTCTACGCCCTCTACCAGAAAGAGCGCTTTGTGGTGCCCGACTGGGCCATGGCCGCCACCGGGGCGGGCTACTGCGTGGTGATCCTGCTGGCGTACCTCACCGGCACCAGCTACATCTCCTATAACGCGGGCTACGGCTACTGCGGCTGGTTCTTCTCCGCCAACGACGTCAGCGCCATGATCCTGCTCACGGCGCCCCTGCTGCTCTACCTCTGCATGCTCCGCATGGGCTCTGAAAAGCGGGTGTGGGTCATGGTGCTGGCGGGCTTCTTGTCGGCCTCCCTGGTTTTCAGCGCGGCCTTTATCGGCACAAAGCTTCTGTACCTGGGGGTGCTGCTCTATCTGCTGTGCGCCCTCATCTGGCTTCTCGTTCGCTTTTTTACAAAAAGGGAGAAGCCCCTTCTGCGGCGGGCGGCCCTGGTGGTGGCCCTGTGCGCGGCGCTTCTGGGGCTCTATCCCGTCTCCCCCTTAAACGACTACATGCAGGACATCTACGTGCCCATGTCCGGCGACGACCAGGCGGCCTTTGAAGAGAGCCAGAGGATCAAGGGCCTCATAGAGGTGGACAGGGCCAAGGCCTTTAGAGAGTACGAGGAGGCCGCCCGGGGCACCTGGCTGGGGGACAGGATGGAGGAAAGCCCCCTTCTGCGCCGGGTGGACTGGCTCTTAAGCCGGCGGCTTACCATGGTGGCCCCGGTCATGGAGGAGTACGGTAAGGCGGGCCTCTCAGAAAAGCTTCTGGGCATGGGCTACGTTTTTGTAAAGAAAAACCACAAGCTCGACATCTCCCACATGATTGAGATGGAGGGGCCCTCCATGCTTCTGCGGCACGGGGTATTGGGCTTTGCCCTCTACTACCTGCCCTTTGTGCTCCTGTCTCTCTATCTTGTGGGGAAATTCCTGCGGCACCTTCTTCGGAACCTGCAGGACCTGCGCTACTGCAGCCTCTTTTACAGCGTGGTCATGGCCTTTGCCACCTCTATGGTGGTGGGGCACGTGCTGGCCCCGCCCTGCACCAGCCTTATGGCGGCGCTGCTCTATGAGAAGCTGCTGCTGCGCTCTCTGGAGGAGGAACCCGACATTTTCACAGCCGCCAAGAAGCGGGCGGAAAGGTGACGCCTATGGAAAAGCTACGGGCCCGCGCGCCCCTTTTGGTGACCGTCTTTATCGCCCTGCAGCCTTTGCTTGACGTGCTCTCTTTCTGGGCCCAGAAGCTGGGGGCCTCGTCCCTGCCCACCCTGGCCCTGCGCTTTGGCCTCTTGGGGGCGGCGCTGGCCCTTGGGTTTCTCATGTCCCGCAGGAAGCGGGTGTATGGGGCGGCCCTGGGCGTGCTGCTGCTTTTAGAGGCCCTTCACGTGTGGGCCTGCCTGCGGGCCCCCGGGGGCTACGCCCACCCTCTGCCGGACCTTACAAACCAGGTGCGCATCCTGCAGATGCCCCTGTTGACCCTGTGCTTCATCACCTTCCTTTCCTGCGGGGAGAAGGTCTTCCCGGCCTTGCAGCGGGGATTGGTGCTGGCTTTGGGGGTGATCTTGCTGGTAGAGACCCTCAGCCGCCTTACCGGCACCGACCCCAAGACCTACTCCGACGGCCTGGGCGTGCTGGGGTGGTTCACCCTCTCCAACTCCCAGAGCGCCATTTTGTCCATGCTGGTGCCCCTTTCCATGGGCTGGCTGCTTTCCCGTCCCGGGGGAGGCGGGCTGTGGTTCTGGGCCGGGGCCGGGGCGGGGCTTCTGGCACTGTACCTTCTGGGCACGCGGCTTTCGTACCTGGGCCTTTACACGGCCACGGTGGGCATAGCTGTGTCCCTTCTCATCATAGACTGGCGGGGCAGCTGGAAAACAGCCGCGGCGCTGCTTCTGCTGGCGGCGCTCTTTACGGTCTTGATGCCCTCCTCCACCATGGGCTACCATCTGAAGGTGGACGGCGGCGCCCAGAACCGGCGGCAGGAGCGCATCGACGAGATCATAGGAGAAGACCGGCAGCAGGTGGAGGCCGCCGTGGAAAAGCACCCGGAGCCCGGCATGAGCCCCGAGGAAAAAGAGGGCCTTATAGAGACCCTGACCCCGGTCTACCGGGAGTTTGCCGGGGACCTGGTGGAGATCTTCGGGGAAGAGAAGACCATGGAGATGTTCGGCTACACCACCAGCATCTTTGATTTTTACGACGTGCGCAGCAAGAAGCTCCTTTTTGCCCAGCTGCTCATGAAGGATTCCCCCCCGTCCTCCCAAGCCTTCGGCCTGGATTACTCCCGCTTCGTGGTGGGGGAAAACATCTACGACGTGGAAAACGACTTCCACGGCATCTACTACCTCTGCGGCTGGGCGGGGCTTCTGGCCTTGTGCCTGTTTATCCTGTACTTTTTCGTGCTCATCGCCCGGGCCCTTCTCACCGACTGGCGGCGCTACTTCACCATCGAGGCCGCCTCTTACGGCATCGCCCTGCTCATCTGCCTGGCCCACGCCTACTACACCGCCGGGGTGCTGCGCAGGCCTAACGCCTCTGTGTACCTCTCCGTGGTGCTGGCGGGGGTGTATTATCTGGTAAAGCTCAAGAAATATGAAAAACAGGAGGAAAAAACGTATGTGGAACACCTTTCAGACCGACGCCTATGAGGGCATGATAGCCGAGACCATCGGCATCCAGGGCCACGGCGGCAAACCCATCCACGCCTACTATTCCCGGCCTATAGGGGAGGGCCCCTTCCCGGGCATCCTGCTCATCCACCATATGCCCGGCTGGGACGAGTACACCCGGGAAGCCGCCCGGCGCTTTACCGCCCATGGCTATCGCGTGATCTGCCCCAATCTCTACGAGGACTTCGGCCACGGCGCTCCCGCCGAAGTGGTCAGCCGCGCCCGGGAGCAGGGCGGCATGGACGACAAGAACGTCATGGAGGACTGCGACGGGGCCTTAAACTTCCTGCGCAGCCAGCCCAACGCCAGCGGCAAGGTGGGCGTTATCGGCATGTGCTCGGGGGGCAGGCACACCTTCTTAGCCGCCTGCACCTTAGAGGGCATCGACTGCGCCGTGGATTGCTGGGGCGGCGGGGTGGTCTGCCCGCCCGAGAGCCTGACCCCCCAGCGCCCGGTGCAGCCTCTCGACTACGCTGAGAAGCTGAGCTGCCCCCTGCTGGGCATCTTCGGCAACGACGACAAGAACCCCACCCCCCAGGACGTGGACGTGCTGGAAAAGAGGCTCAAGGAACTGGGGAAGGACTACGAATTCCACCGCTATGACGGCGCGGGGCACGGGTTCTGGTACTACCATACCCCCATGTACCGGCAGGAGCAGGCCATGGATTCCCTGGAAAAAGTGCTGGCCTTCTTCCAAAAGCACCTGAAATGACGGAAGAAAAGCGCCCCTTCGTGGTGATGGCCAAGCCCGTGGGCTCCCGGTGCAATATGCGCTTCGCCTACTGCTATTACCTGGACAAGGGCCAGTATTCCTCCCACCGCAAGCAGAGCCGCATGAGCAACGGCCTGCTGGAACAGCTGATCAAGCAGACCATCCAGGCCAGCCCCGGGCCCGCCGTGTCCTTTGTGTGGCACGGGGGCGAGCCCACTTTAGCCGGGCTGGAATTTTACCAGCGGGCGGTGGAGCTCCAGCGGAAGCACTTGCCCCCAGGCTGGCAGGCCTGGAACAATTTGCAGACCAACGGCCTGCTGCTCAACAAAAAGTGGTGCGCCTTCCTAAAGGAGAACCACTTCGACGTGGGCGTAAGCATAGACGGCAGCGAAGCCGTCCACGACGTAAACCGCCGTGACCTGGGCGGAAACCCCACCTATGAGCGGGCCCGGCAGGCCGTGGGGCTGCTGCAGGCTGCGGGCATCCAGCCCGACTTGCTCTGCACCGTGAACGCCGCCACGGTCGCTGACCCGGAGGCCGTTTACCGGGCGTTGGAAGGGCTGGGCTGCGGCTGGGTGCAGTTTATCCCCATCGTCGTGCGGACAGAACACGGGTTCTCCCCAGAGTCCGTCACGCCCCAGGGCTACGGGGACTTCCTCTGCCAGATTTTCGACCTGTGGGTGCACAACGGCCTGGGGCAGATGGACATCCAGCTTTTCGCCGAGATGGCCCGCATTTTAGCCGGGGGAGAGGCCAGCGTGTGCTGGATGGCCCCGGCGTGCGGCCGGGCCATCGTGGTGGAGGAAGACGGCGGCGTCTACGCCTGCGACCACTTTGTGGACCCGGAGCACCGGCTGGGGAATCTTGCCAGCACAAAGCTGGAGGAGCTGCTGGAAAGCCCCGCCCAATCAGCCTTCGGCCAGAGCAAGCGGGAATCTCTAACGTCCCAGTGCAGGCGCTGCCCCTGGCTGAAGTTCTGCGGCGGCGGGTGCCCTAAAGACCGTTTCGCCCTCTCGGAGGACGGGGAGCCGGGGCACTACGTTCTGTGCGGCGGACTGCAAAGGCTTTTTGCCCACGCCGTGCCCGTGTTGGAGCAAATTATGGACATGAGCCGCCGGGGGCTGGGGCCCCAGGAGATCATGGGCCGCATCTGAAACAAAAAGCCGGATGGAGGCATGCTTCCATCCGGTTCACTTTTTGCGGGGCTCACACCAGGTTGACGGGCTTTCCCTTCAGCCAGGCGTACAGGTTTTCGAAGACGATCTCCGCCCGCTGTTCCATAGATTCTACAGAAGCGAAGGCGATGTGGGGCGTCACGATGGTGTTGGGGGTGTGCAGCAGGGGGTGGTCGGCAGAAAGGGGCGGCTCGGTCTCGAACACGTCGCAGGCGGCCCCGGCGATGGCCCCGGCGGTAAGGGCTTTGGCCAAAGCGTCGGAGTCCACCACAGGCCCCCGGGCGGTGTTGATGAGATAAGCGCTGGGCTTCATCCTCTCCAGCTCCTTTTCCCCGATGAGCCCCTTGGTGGCCGGGGTCAGGGGGCAGTGGAGGGACACGATGTCCGCCTGGGAGAGAAGCTCCTCCAGGCTCACCTGCTGGTCGATGGCGGGGTCTGAAACGGCGCTGCGGTTATAGGCCAGCACCCGGCAGCCGCAGGCCTTGCACTGGGCCGCCGTGCGTCGGCCGATGGCCCCGGCCCCCACGATGCCCACGGTCTTCCCCCACAGCAGGTTCCCGATGAGCCCCTCTTTCGTGCCGCCCTGGCGGCAGCGCGCCTCTACCTGGGCGGTACGGCGCAGCAGGGAGATCATAAGCCCCATGCAAAGCTCTGCCACGGCCTGGGTGGCGTAGCCCGAGGCGTTGCTTATGACGATGCCCCGCTCCTTGGCGGCCTCCACAGGTACGTGGTCCACGCCGGTAAAGGCCACGTCGATGAACTTGAGCCCCGGCACCCGCTCTATGACAAGGGGGCTCAGGGGCATGTTGGCAAGCATAACAGCATCCGCGTCCTTGGCGCGGCTTGCCTGCACCTGGGGGTCTGCGTCCTTCTCAAAGGCCGTGAAGCTGTGGCCCATGGCCGCAAGCTTCTCCTGGTGCCTCTTGATGACCTCCTGGGACACGCCCAGGCCCTCCAGCAGTACGATCTTCATAATAGCATCCTCCTGTGTTTATATTTGTGCTGCCCGGGCGGCCGACTGCACGGCGGCCCGGTAGGCTTTCGGGGTGGAGCCCGTCTGGGCTTTGAACTGCTTGGAAAAGTAGCTGGAGCTGGAAAACCCGCAGTCCAGGGCGATGTCGGTGATGGGGTCGTCCGTCAAAGAGAGCCGCTGGGCCGCGGAGAAAATGCGCCTGCGCTGCAGGTACTCCATGGGCGAACAGTGCAGGTACTTCTGAAAGGCCTTCTGGCAGGCCCGGGGGCACAGGTTCACTTCCCGGGAAATATCCCCCAGGGTGATGGGCTCCCGCAGGTGGGCCTCCATCCACCGCAGCACCAGCTTCACCCGCTTTTCCTGCTCTACGGTGGCCTGGCGGGAAAGGGGCATCCGGCCCTTCTGCCAGGCGGCCAGCACCAGGCGGGAGAGGGCCTCCCGCACAGCGACCTCATAGGCGGGGGGCTCGTCCTCACAGAGGGTGAACACCTGCCCGAAGGCCTCGAAGAAGGCCGCGTCCTCCTCCGTCTGAGAGAACCGCAGCACCGCCGGGCCCTCCTCCAGCAGGGGCCGCACGTAGACGGAATCAAACACGCTGCCCGGGGCCCCGGCCACAATGCCGGGGTCAAAGAGGAAGGAGCGGTACTCCACCCCGCTCTTGCTGTAAAAGAGGGAGTGCAGGGCTTCGGAATTGATAAAGAAGCCGTCCCCGGCCTTCACGTCAAAGGAAGCGCCGTCCACCGTCATGCGGGCGGTGCCGGATAAAAGCCAGAAGGCCTCCATCTCCCGGTGCCAGTGGGAGGGGGTGCAGGCGGTGTGGAAGCCCCGGTTGGGGCCGGTCACGTCGTTTATGATGAGGTCAAAGAAATGGGGGATGTCCTCGGTGAGCTCCTGCCCCCGGTCATCCAGGCGGATGCCGGGGGCTTTGGAGACCATAGGGGTGCGGCGTATCATAGGCTGCCTCCTAACTGTTCGCTTTTATTATAGTATACGCCGCAATCGTGAAAGCGTCAAGGGCATTTTTTCTGTTATACTCTATAACGTAGAGCATTCCCGCAGGGCCCGGATGGGCTAAATCCGGGTTCGCTTTCCCATCATTTTCGCGTACAAGTGGTAACACTTCCTTCCAAACCACGGGGGCCGTAAGACGGATGCGGCCTCCCCGCGCTTTTTATGAGGATGCAGCGCATGGCACGCAAAAGGCCCCGGAAAGAGTCCGGGGCTTTTTTGCTTGCGGAAAGCCCGGCTTTTATGCTACAATAGGCACAAAGGAGGCGTTTTTGTGCGCGAAATGAAATTGGTTTCTTGGAACGTCAACGGCCTGCGGGCCTGCGTGGGGAAGGGCTTCGGGGCGTTCCTGGAGAAGGAGGCCCCGGACGTCATCTGCCTGCAGGAGACAAAGATGCTGCCCTCTCAAGCGGACTTCGACTTCCCCGGCTACACCGGGTACTGGAATTCTTGTGAGGTAAAAAAGGGCTATTCGGGCACGGCAGTCTTTACAAAGGCGCCGCCGCTGTCTGTGACAAACGGCATAGGCATAGAGGAATTCGACCAGGAGGGCCGGGTCATCTGCGCGGAGTTTTCTGACTTCCTCTTAGTCACCGTCTACACCCCCAACGCCCAGCGGGGCCTGGAAAGGCTTCCTTTCCGCATGCGCTTTGAAGACGCCTTCCGGGCGTACCTCTTGAAGCTGCGGGAAAAGAAGCCCGTTATCGTCTGCGGCGACATGAACGTCTGCCACCGGCCCATCGACCTGAAAAACGCCAAGGCAAACATCGGAAACGCCGGCTTCACCTATGAGGAACGGGGCAAGCTCTCCGAGCTTTTAGCCTGCGGCTTCATCGACACCTACCGGCACTTCTGCCCGGACAGGGAGGGGGCCTACTCCTGGTGGAGCTATATGTACAATTCCCGAGAGAACAACGTGGGGTGGCGCATCGACTATTTCCTGGCCGATGAGCGCCTTACGCCCAGGCTCACAGGGGCGGATATCCTGAGCGACGTAATGGGCAGCGACCATTGCCCCGTGTCCCTGGGCCTATTGACGGGGGCGCCCGCTTGATGCTATAATAGTGCGGAAAAAATCAAAAAAGGAGCGTGGGGAACGTGAACGAGATCAACGAGATCGGCGCCCGCCTGCGGGAGCTGCGGGAGGTAAGCGACTACACCCTCCAGCAGCTGGCGGGCGAATTGGGCCTGCCGGAGGACGTGTACCGGGGCTACGAGGAAGACGGCAAGGACATCCCCATCAGCGTCATCTACGAGGTGGCCAATAAGTTCGGGGTGGACTTTACAGAGATCGTCACCGGCGTGCCCGCCCGCCTTGACACCTACCACATCGTGCGCCGTGGCCAGGGCAGGGTAGTGAACCGCAACCCCGAGTACCACTTCGAAGACCTGGCCTTCCGCTACGCCGACAAGATCATGCAGCCCCTTCTGGTGACCTTAGAGCCCACCGATGACCCGGCCAAGCTCATCACCCACCCGGGCCAGGAATTCAACCTGGTGCTGGAGGGCACGGTGGTCTTATGCATCGGGGAGAAGGAATTCGAGCTGCACGCCGGGGATTCCATCTACTTTAACCCCACGCTGCCCCATGGCCAGCGCTGCGGGGGTATGGAAAAGGCCCGGTTCGTGACGGTCATCGCGGAGTAAAGAAGGCTGGAGGGAAGAAGAAATATGGATCTGCTGCTGAAACGCTACATGCCCCGGGTAGACTTCGAAAGCTACGAGGACTTCCGGGATAACTATAAGATAAGCGTCCCCGAGGACTTTAACTTCGGCTACGACGTGGTGGACGCCTGGGCGAAAGAAGAGCCCGAAAAGCGCGCCCTTGTCTGGTGCAATGAAGACGGGGAGGAGCGCGTCTTCACCTTTCGTGATATCAGCCGCCTCTCCAACCGCGCGGCCAATTTCTTTTCGGCCCACGGGGTGAAAAAGGGCTCGGTGGTCATGCTCATCCTGCGCCGCCGGTGGGAGTACTGGGTCTGCGCCACAGCCCTGCACAAGCTGGGGGCCGTGCTCATCCCCGGCAGCCTGCAGCTGACGAAAAAGGACATCGCCTACAGAGGCAACGCCGCCCACATCCACGGCATCGTCTGCGTGAACGACCCCTTTGTCATCGCCCAGGTAGAGGCCGCGGAGAGTGAGATAGCGTCCCTTAAAATGAAAGCCCTGGTGCCCGAGGGCCGGGAGGGCTGGCTGGATTTTCATAAAGAGCTTTCAAAGTACCCGGAGGAATTCCCCCGCCCCGCAGGCGAAAACGCCGCCCGGTGGGACGATATCATGCTGGTGTACTTTACCTCCGGCACCACGGGAATGCCCAAGATGGTGCAGCACAACTTCGCCCACCCCCTGGGCCACGTGACCACCGCCCGCTACTGGCAGTGCGTGGAGGAAAATAAGCTGCATATGAGCGTCTCCGACTCCGGCTGGGCCAAGTTCGGCTGGGGGAAGATATACGGCCAGTGGCTGTGCGGCGCCACCGTCTTCTGCTATGACATGCTGGGCAAGTTCGAGCCTACCCATCTTTTGGAGCACCTGGAAAAGTACAAGGTCACCACCTTCTGCGCGCCGCCCACCATGTTCCGCTTCATGCTGCAGGAGGACGTGACGAAATATGATCTCAGCTCCATCCACCACTGCGCCACCGCCGGCGAGCCCCTGAACCCCGAGGTGGTCAAGCAGTGGAAGGAGCTCACGGGCCTGCAGATCTACGAGGGCTTCGGCCAGAGCGAGGGCCCGGTGCTCTTAGCCAACTTCAAGTGGGTCAAGCCCATCCCCGGCTCCACCGGCAAGCCCAACCCCCTTTTTGACATGCAGCTGGTAGACCGGGCCGGGAACATCTTAGAGGACGGCGAAGAGGGCACCATCGCCATCATGGACGTAAAAAACAAGCCCCCCGTGGGCCTTTTCACCGGCTACTACCAGAACGAGGAAATGACCCGGGACAAGTTGGGCGGCGCCTATTACGACACCGGCGACGTGGCCTGGCGGGACAGCAGCGGCTACTTCTGGTTCGTGGGGCGCAACGACGACGTGATCAAGTGCTCCGGCTACCGCATCGGGCCCTTCGAGGTGGAATCGGCCCTGGTAGAGCACCCGGCCGTGGTGGAGTGCGCCATCACCGGCGCCCCGGACCCCATAAGAGGTCAGGTGGTGAAGGCCACCATCGTGCTGGCCAAAGGTTACGAGGGCACCCCCGCGCTCACCAAAGAGCTGCAGAATTATGTAAAAAAAGCCACCGCCCCCTACAAATACCCCCGCGTCATCGAATATGTAGACGAGCTGCCCAAGACCCTGGGCGGCAAGATCAAGCGGGCGGAGATACGCCGGGCCGACGAAAAGTAGGCGATGCGCCGCAGCCCCGGGTCTGGGGCGGCCGTGGTGGCCACCGTGGCGCAGCCCGCCAGATATAAGCACAAAAAGCAGGAAAGCAGCAAAAGAACCATCTTTTTCACGAGAATCGTCCCTCATTTCACAAAAAAGTACCCGCAGCACAGGCTACGGGTATTTTTTGCGTTATTCGGCGATATATTCACGAATGTGGAAGTCAGCCCCCACATTTTCACACACCCGCCTGCAGGCCTCTATCTCCGCCGGGTCCATGGTGCTCACCACGGTCATGCGCACGTGGGGGACATTGAGCACCGCGTCGGCGGTGAAACGGAGGATGGCCGGGAAGGCCTCCAGCCCGAACCGGCTGTGGCACAGGTCGTCATACCCCTTGGCCGTGCTGGCGTTAAGGCTCACGGACACATAATCCACCCGCCCGTCCAGCTCTAAAGACGCCTTGCGCCCGGTGATGAGGTTTGCCAGCCCGTTTGTGTTGATGCGGATAAAGTGGGAGCCGTGCTCCCGCAGCCTGTCGCAGAGCCACATCATGTCGTCCCACCGGCAGGCGGGCTCCCCGTAGCCGCAGAACACGATCTCATTGTACTGGTTGAGCTCCCTTTTTTGGAGCCTCTCCCAAATTTCTTCCTTAGTGGGCTCGCCCTTTTTATACCAGAGGTTATTGGCATACAGGCTTCCGTCGCTGTTGTTCCGCAGGCAGAACTCGCAGCGGTTGGGGCACTGGTTCGTCATGTTTATGTACAGGTTGCACCCGTACTCATAGGTGACGCTGGCCCCGAATTTTGGGTCCACTTCTTCCGGCTTTGTACCGTACAGCATGAATTTTCGCTCCGTTTCTGTTGGTTTTAAGGCAAAGAGAACAGCCGTTTCGTGTTCTCTATGGCGGCGTTTGCGATGGTCTGGGGCTCTTCCCCCCGTATCTCCGCAATGCGCTCTATGACATAGCGTATCAGCGAGGAATCGTTGCGCCTGCCCCTATAGGGCACAGGCGCCATGTAAGGGGCGTCCGTCTCCACCAGCAGGCGCTCTAAGGGCACCGTGCGGGCCACCTCCACCGCGTGCCGGGCGTTTTTGAAGGTGACCACGCCCCCCAGCCCGATATAGAGCCCCAGGGCCACAGTTTCCCGGGCGCTCTCGGCGCTGCCGGAAAAACAGTGCACCACCCCCCGGGGCCTGTACCGGCGCAGAAAGTCCAGCATGTCCCCGTGGGCCTCCCGGTCGTGGATGACAGCGGGTAAGTCTAAGCGGTTCGCAAGCTCCAGCTGGGCGGCAAAGACCTCCTGCTGCCGCTCCTTGGGGCAGGCGTCCAGCCAGTGGTAGTCAAGGCCAATTTCGCCCACCGCCACAATTTTGTCCCGGGAAAGCCACCCCTCTATCTGCGAAAGCCACCCCTCCGGCAGCTCCCCTGCGCACTCCGGGTGGATGCCCACCGCCCCATACACATAGCTATAGCGCCCGCAAAGCTCCAGTGTCTTCTCACACCCGTCCATGTCGCTTCCCATATTGAGGACGCCCACCACGCCCTTCCCCGGCAGCACGTCCCCCAAAAGCGCCTCCCGGTCCAGGTCAAACTGCTCGCTGTCATAGTGGGCGTGGGAGTCAAAAATGAAAAGGTCAGTCATTTGGGTTCACCTGATATTTTTTCAAAATGCGGCCGTAAAAGATGATCAGCAGGGGGATGCCTCCCAGGCAGCTCACCGTCAGCACGGCCCCCGCCGCCGCGGGGAAAAAGAAGCCCAGCACCCCGCACACCCAAAACAGCACCGAGTACGCCGCCCACATGCGGGCGTTGGCGCGGTTGTAGGCGGGAATGTCGGAGATGGTTTCCGGGTCTACCGTACTGCCAGACCAAAACCACACGGGCTTTTTCGCCTGCCGGGCATAGAGGCTGTATCCCAAAAACATCCCGCCGCATATCCAGCAACACACCAGCATCAACACTTGGCCAAACACGTAAAACCCTCCTCCTTAATTAAAATCAGCACAGCTTCGCCCCAGCCGGTATGCTGTCGTCTACCATGAGCAGGTGCAGGGCCTCCTCACCCTTCTCCTTGTGCACGGCGGAGATGAGCATGCCGCAGCTTTCCAGCCCCATCATCTTGCGGGGGGGCAGGTTCACGATGGCGATAAGCGTCTTGCCGATAAGGTCCTGGGGCTCGTACCACTTGTGGATGCCCGAGAGGATCTGCCGGTCTGTGCCGGTGCCGTCGTCCAGGGTGAAGCGCAGAAGCTTCTCGCTCTTTTTCACGGCCTCGCAGGCCTTCACCTTCACCGCCCGGAAGTCGGACTTGCAGAAGGTCTCGAAGTCTACCTTCTCCGGCAGCTGAGGCTCCACCTCGATCTCCGGCACCGGCATGGCCGCCAGCCGCTTCTCCTCGGCCTTCTCGATGACCTCGTTCTCATCCAGCCGGGCAAAGAGGATCTCCGGCGTCTCCGTCAGCTTGCTGCCGCTGGGGTAAAGGCCGGTCTTGTTGAGGTCCTCCCAATCCCGGGGCTGAGCGTTCAGCTGCCGGAAGATGTTCTCACAGGTGCCGGGCATAAAGGGCTGCAGGAGGGAGGCCCCCACGCAGATGCAGTCCACCAGATTGTAGAGGACGGTGGAGAGCCGGTCCTTCTTCCCTTCGTCTTTGGCCAGGGCCCAGGGCATGGTCTCGTCGATATACTTGTTGCAGCGCTTAAAGAGCGCGAATATCTCCGTAATGGCGTCCGCCACCCGCAGGCTCTCCATCTTCTCAGCGGCCCTGTCCCGGCAGGCCGACACCAGGGCCTTCAGGTCCTCGTCCACGGGCTCTGCAGCGCCTGTGTCCGTTACGATGCCGCCAAAGTACTTGTTGCTCATGGAAATGGTGCGGTTCACAAGGTTCCCCAGAATGTTTGCCAAATCCGAGTTGTTGCGCTCGCACACCAGCTCCCAGGTCAGGTTGCCGTCGTTGTCATAGGGCATCTCGTGCAGCACGAAGTACCGCACCGAGTCCACCCCGAACACGTCCACCAGGTCATCGGCGTAGATGGTGTTGCCCTTTGACTTGCTCATCTTCCCGCCGTTCATCAGCAGCCACGGGTGGCCGAACACCTGCTTAGGCAGGGGCAGATCAAGCGCCATCAGGAAGATGGGCCAGTAGATGGTGTGGAACCGGATGATGTCCTTGCCAATCAGGTGCAGGTCTGCGGGCCACAGCTTCTCCATCTTCTCCTCCGAGGGCTCCCCGCAGTGGTAGCCGATGCCGGTGATGTAGTTCGTCAGCGCGTCCAGCCACACGTACACCACGTGCTTGGGGTCGAACTCCACCGGGATGCCCCAGGTGAAGGAGGTGCGGGAAACGCATAAGTCCTGCAGGCCCGGCAGCAGGAAGTTGTTCATCATCTCGTTTTTCCGGGACACCGGCTGGATGAACTCCGGGTGGGCGTTGATGTGGTCGATGAGCCGCTGGGCGTACTTGCTCATGCGGAAGAAGTAGGCCTCCTCCTGGGCAGGGTGCACCTCCCGGCCGCAGTCCGGGCACTTGCCGTCCACAAGCTGGCTCTCTGTGAAGAAGGACTCGCAGTCCGTGCAGTAAAGCCCCTCGTAAGAGCCCTTGTAGATGTCGCCCTGGTCGTAGAGCTTCTGAAATATCTTCTGCACTTCTTTCTCATGGTAGCCGTCGGTAGTGCGGATGAAGTAGTCGTAAGACACGTTCATCAGGTCGAACTGCCCCTTGATGACGCTGGAAACCCGGTCCACAAACTCCTGGGGGGTGACGCCCTGGGCCTTGGCCTTCAGCTCGTTCTTTTCCCCGTGCTCGTCGGTGCCGGTCTGAAACCACACGTCATACCCCTGCAGGCGCTTGAAGCGCGCGATGGCGTCCGCCAGCACGATCTCGTAGACGTTCCCGATATGGGGCTTGCCGGAGGTGTAGGCTATAGCCGTAGTGAGATAATATTTTCCTTTGTTTTCCATCATTTTTTTACCCAGCCTTTCTAGCGGAAGATAAGCGCCGACAAAACAGAGCCCGCCATCAAGAGGGCCAGCGCCCACGCCACGACGCGCACAAACAGCTTGCGGCGTTTGTCGTTGTAGCCTTTCAAAGTCCTTATGCCGCCTTTCCTTAAAATTTCTTGCATACCTACTCAGTATACCATGTTTTTTCCATTTTGTAAACAGGGGCGGGGTTTAATTGTCAAGGCTGACCCTATCTATAAAGCCGCTTATCAGGCGGTTTATTTCTTCGGGCTTGTCGGTGTTGGAGTTGTGCCCCGCGCCGGGGACCCACTCCAAAGGGATGCCGGTGTTTTTGTGCCAGGCCTTATTGAACCGGATACACGAGCCGGCCCGGTCTTTTTCGCCGCAGACCAGCTGGGCCGGGCAGGGGATCTCATAGGGCAGGTCCGCTTCCATAGCCTGGGCCAGGATTTTGAACCCGTGGCCGGAGATTTTCGCGTAGCGCTTCTTGTCGCCGTCGTAGGTGAGCATGATCTCCCGCATCAGCCCCCGCCCGTAGTCTGAGACGGCCACCCCCTTCGTGCCCGATTCCAGGAGCCATTTCCAGGGGTAGTAATAGTACACAGGCTCCATGCGCTTTAAGAGCCACAGCTCGGCGCGGGTCACGTACTTTCTCTGCAGGGGGGCGGAGTCAATGGACATAAAGCCCTTTATCTTCTCAGGGAAAAGCTCTGCGTAGGCCTGGGCCACATAGCCGCCCATAGACTGCCCTATGAGCACCGGCTTTGATATCCTTTCCTGTTCGAGGATGCCGTCCAGCCACCGGGCCTTATCCATCAGGCCGAAATCAAAGGAAAAGGGCCAGGAGGCCCCGTGGGCCGGGGCGTCCCACACAAGGACGTTATGGCGGCCCTCAAAAGCCTCCACCTGGCGGTCAAAGAGCCGGTGGTCGGCGGTAAGGCCCGGCAGGAAGACCAGGGCCGCAGCGGCCGGGTCTGTTATGCGCAGCCAGTAGTGGATGGCGCCGCAGCGGGTCTGATAGGTTTTTTCCGTCATGGGATTTCCCTCCTTTCTGCCATTATACCACCCGCCCCCGCCCCAGGGTATTTGAACGAGTAAACAAATAGTAAATAAGGGATAAACAAAAGGCGAAA
>CANRZD010000020.1 GCA_947644325.1 uncultured Clostridia bacterium | reverse complement strand
CAGCCACGAGAGGACCGCGATATTGATAAGGGGATTGGAGAGAAGGAAGGATAGATTCATGGGGTACCGCCTAACTGCCTGCCAGGTGGGCTGGATTTTTTTGGAGCAAATAACCTATATAGTATCATACAGTTTTTTGGGGCCTGTGTCAAATGAAATTTATATAAAAGGCCATAGAGGCCCCGGGACCCTTGCATTACGGGCCGGGCTGTGATAAAATTTCTTGTTGGAACGCCTTACGATGGGAGGTCTTTTATGCAGCCGGTGAGAAATTACGCCAAGGAGCTCGCACGCCTTACAGAGGCCCTGAAGGAAAAGGGGGAGCGGCCCCGGCTTCTGCTGCACGTGTGCTGCGCCCCCTGCGCCAGCGGCGTGCTGGAGCTTGTGGCCCGGTCCTTTGATGTGACGGCGGTGTACTATAACCCCAACATCGCCCCCAAAGAGGAGTACCAGAAGCGCCTGGAGGAGCTGAAGCGTCTTTTGCGGGAGATGCCCCTTGCGAGCCCCGTGGGGCTTCTGCCCTGTGAGTACGGCAGCGAAGCCTTCGAGGAAATGGCCCAGGGCCTGGAGGCGGCCCCCGAGGGCGGGGAGCGGTGCCTTCGGTGCTTCCGGCTGCGGCTGGGGTACACGGCGCGGCTTGCCAAAGAGCGGGGCTTTGACTACTTTACCACCACCCTCTCCATCAGCCCCCTGAAAAACGCCGGGGCCCTAAACGAGATCGGGGAGGAGCTGGGGGCGCTCTATGGGGTCAGGCACCTGCCCGCCGACTTCAAGAAGCGGGACGGGTACAAGCTCTCTATACAGCGCTCTAAGGAGTACGGGCTTTACCGGCAGAACTACTGCGGGTGCGTTTATTCGAAGAAGGGGGAACAGTGAGATGGTTTTGCACGACGGCGTACAGTACCGGGCGGCGGACGCCCACGCCCATATCTACCCGGGGAAGATAGCGGAGAAGGCCACGGCCTCGGTGGGCAGCTTTTACGACATCCCCATGGGGAACGTGGGCCTGCCCCACGTGCTGTGGGAGGCGGGCGGCGGGGCCGGCATCGACCGGTTTTTAGTGTGCTCGGTGGCCACGAAAGTGGAGCAGGTGCGGTCTATCAATGAATTTATTGCCCAAAAGTGCCGGAAATACCCACAGTTTCTGGGCTTCGGGGCCTGGCACCAGGATATAGAGGATATCGAAGGGGAGATGGACGAAATAGAGCGCCTGGGGCTGCGGGGCATCAAGGTGCACCCGGATTTCCAGCGCTTCCAGATAGACGACCCCCGGATGCTGCCCGTGTACGAAGAAGCGAGCCGCAGGGGGCTGCCGGTGCTCTTTCACACCGGGGACAGCAGAATGGACTTTTCCTCCCCCCGGCGGCTGATGGCGGTACTAAACAAGCTGCCGGACTTCACCTGCATCGCCGCCCACCTGGGGGGCTACACGGAGTGGGACACCGCTAGACGGGAGCTGCGGGGCACCAATGTGTATATCGACACCTCCAGCTCCCTTTTCGCCGTGAGCCCGGAGAAGGCCCGGGAGAGCATCTATCACTTCGGGGTGGAGCACACCCTCTTCGGCACGGACTTCCCCATGTGGAAGCCGGATGAGGAGCTGGAGCGGTTCTTCGCCCTGGGGCTCTCAGAGGAAGAAAACCGGGCCGTCCTTTATGGGAACTTCCAGCGGCTCTTTCACTTGGACGGGTGAGCCATGGAGGTGACGGAGAGCGCCCTGCTGGCCGCCTGCCGGGAGGAGATGGCCGGGGAGCGCGTGCGCGCGGGCATCGGCACCCTGGGGGAGAAGACTCAGCACGCGGTGCTCAAGCGCCTGTTCGGGCCAGAGGAAGAAAGCCGCGAGGTGAAAGTCGGGCCCTATGTGGCGGACGTCTTCGGGGAAGAGGGCATCGTGGAGATACAGACCCGGGGCTTTGACCGGCTGCGGGAGAAGCTTACGTACCTGCTGCAGGCGGCCCCGGTGACGGTGGTGTACCCGGTGCCTCAGGTCAAGTGGCTCATAAAGGTGCAGGAGGACGGCGCCCTGGGGCCAAGGCGCAGAAGCCCCAAAAGGCCCGGGCCCTGGGAGATTCTGCCGGAGCTCTACCGTATAAAGCCCCTTTTGGGGCGGGAGGGGCTTACCTTCTGCGTGCTGCTTTTAGAGGTGGAGGAATACCGCCTGGAGCGGCCCCAGGTGAAGGTAGGGCGCAAGCGCACCGTGCGCTTCGAGCGGATGCCCGTGTCCCTTTTGGGGCAGGTGTGGCTGCGGGGGGCGGGGGACTACGGAAAGCTGCTGCCCCCGGGGCTTTCCGAGGGCTTCACGGCAAAGGACTTTTCAAAGGCGGCGCAGCTCTCCCTGAGCGGGGCCCGGGCGGGGCTCAACGTGCTGCGGGCTCTGGGGGCGGTGGAAGTGACCGGCAAAAAGGGGAGAGCCTATGTGTATCGGCCCCTATACTCTGTGTAGTGTGTCGAATTGACGGCGGGGCGCAAATCTGGTATAATGTTCGTATCTGTAAGGGCTTCGGAGAATCTGACGAAAAACAAGGAGGCAGAGGCATGAAAAGCTACAGCGACAGCTACAAGGCCGCGGGCGTGGACGTGACCGCGGGGTACGAATCGGTGGAGTTGATGAAGAAGCATGTGGCCCGCACCATGGTCCCCGGGGTGGTCTCGGGGATAGGCGGTTTTGGGGGGCTGTTCGCGCCGCCGGTTGCGGGCATGAAGGAGCCCGTGCTGGTCTCCGGCACCGACGGGGTGGGCACGAAGCTGAAGATCGCCATGCTGCTTGATAAACACGACACCATCGGCATAGACGCGGTGGCCATGTGCGTGAACGACGTGGTGTGCTGCGGGGCCAAGCCCCTGTTTTTCCTGGATTACATAGCCTGCGGGAAAAACATCCCCGAGAAGACCGCCCAGATCGTGGCCGGGGTGGCGGAGGGCTGCGTGCAGGCGGGCTGCGCTTTGATCGGCGGGGAGACGGCCGAGCACCCGGGCATGATGGCCGAGGACGACTACGACCTGGCGGGCTTTACGGTAGGGCTGGTGGATAAGGAGAAGGTCATTGACGGCAGCCGGCTGCAGGCCGGGGACGTGCTCATCGGGGTCCATTCCTCCGGCGTGCACTCCAACGGCTTTTCCCTGGTGCGCAGGGTCTTCGGCATCGGGGAGGACCCGGCGCCCCTTCTGAGAGTCTATGAGGAGCTGGGCGGCCCCCTGGGGGAGGCGCTTCTGACCCCCACCCGCATCTACGTAAAGCCCCTGCTGGCGGCTATGGAGGCCGCGGACGTAAAGGCCGTGTCCCACATCACCGGGGGCGGGTTCTATGAGAACATCCCCCGGATGCTGAGGGCCGGGCTCACGGCCAAGATAGAGAAGGCGGCGGTGCCGAAGCTTCCCATCTTCGATCTCATAGAGAAAACCGGCGGCATACCCGAGCACGACATGTACAACACCTTTAACATGGGCATAGGCCTCTGCGTGGCCGTGTCGAAGGACTCGGCGGAAAAGGCCCTCCATGCCTTCCAGCAGGCCGGGGAAAAGGCCAGCGTCATCGGAGAGGTTGTACCCGGGGACGAGGGGGTCGCGCTATGGTAAAGATCGGCGTGCTGGTCTCCGGCGGGGGCACGAACCTGCAGAAGCTCATCGACGTCCAGAAGGCCGGGGAACTTACAAACGGGGAGATACGGGTGGTCATCGCAAGCCGGGCTGACGCCTACGCCCTGGAGCGGGCGAAAACAGCGGGCATCGAGGCCATGGCCCTGTGCCGGAAGGACTACCCGGACGTGGAAAGCTACAGCGAGGCCCTTATCACCGCCCTCCAGGAGCGGGGGGTGGGGCTGGTGGTGCTGGCGGGGTTCTTGACCATTACCGGGGAAAACTTCGTACGGGCCTTCCCGGACCGCATTATGAACGTGCACCCGGCGCTGCTGCCGGCCTTCGGGGGCAAGGGGTACTACGGGCTGCACGTGCACGAGGCGGTGCTGGGCCGGGGCTGCCGGGTCACCGGGGCCACGGTGCACTTTGTAAACGAAGTGTGCGACGGCGGGCCCATCATTTTGCAGAAGGCCGTGGAGGTAAAGGAGGGGGACACCCCCGAAACCCTCCAGAAACGGGTCATGGAGGAAGCCGAGTGGGTCCTGCTGCCAAAGGCTGTCAGCTTGTTCTGTGAGGGCAGGCTGTCTGTAGAAGACGGGACTGTGCGGATAAATGAAGAAACGGAAAGGGGCACATCTTTATGAAAACCATCAGCATCTATGACGACCTGCGGGCAAACGCCTACCCCGGCCGGGGCCTGGTCCTGGGGCTTTCCGCCGACGGGAAGCGGGCGGCGGCGGCCTATTTCATCATGGGCCGCAGCGTCAACTCCCGCAACCGCGTTTTCGTGGCGGAGGGGGACGACATGCGCACAGAGGCCTTCGACCCCGCGAAGCTCTCTGACCCCTCGTTGGTGATCTACTTCCCGGTGCGCATGTTCGACGGCGGCATGATCGTCACAAACGGCGACCAGACCGACACCATCTACGAGAAGATAAAGAAGTGCCCGGAGTGCGCGACGGCGGGGTGCTTTGTGCGGGCGCTGCTCAAACGTACCTTCGAGCCGGACCCGCCCATTCTGACCCCGCGCATCTCCGGCATCATCGACCTGAAGGACGGGGGCAGCTACTGGCTGTCCATCTTAAAGAGCCTGGACGGCGAGGGGGAAAAGGCCCAGCGGCAGTTCTTCTCTTACGAGGCAAAGGCCGGGGTGGGGCACTTCATCCACACCTACGCGGGCGACGGGGACCCGGTGCCCTCCTTTGCGGGAGAGCCCGTGGCGGTGGAGATACCCGACGACATCGACGCGTTTACAAAGGGCCTGTGGGAGAGCTTAAACGAAGACAACAAGGTGTCGCTCTTTGTGCGGTATATCAGCTTGGAAAACGGCGGGATGGAGACCCGCATGGTGAATAAGAACCAGTAAGCGATTTTTTGAGAAAGGTTGTGCATCATGGCAAAGGAAATGTTACTGAAATACGGCTGCAACCCCAACCAGAAGCCCTCCCGCATTTTCATGAAGGACGGGGGCGAGCTGCCGGTGCAGGTGCTAAACGGCAAGCCCGGCTACATCAATTTCCTGGACGCCTTCAACAGCTGGCAGCTGGTGAAGGAGCTGAAGGCGGCCACGGGCCTGCCCGCGGCGGCGTCCTTCAAGCACGTGAGTCCCGCCGGGGCCGCGGTATATGTGCCCCTGAGCGATACGCTGAAGAAAATTTACTTTGTGGACGATTTGGAGTTGAGCCCCATTGCCAGCGCCTACGCCGCCGCCAGAGGGGCGGACCGCATGTCCTCTTACGGGGACTGGGCGGCGCTCTCTGATACCTGCGACGCCGCTGCCGCCAAGCTTCTGGCCCGGGAGGTGTCTGACGGCGTCATTGCCCCGGGGTACACGGAGGAGGCTTTGGAAATCCTCAAAAAGAAGCGCAAGGGCGGCTACAACGTGGTGCAGATCGACCCCCAGTACACCCCCGCCCCCACCGAGCACAAGGACGTGTTCGGCATCACCTTCGAGCAGGGGAGGAACGAACTGAAGATCGACGAGGCCCTGCTGGAGAACCTGCCCACCCAGAATAAGACCCTGACGGCGGAGGCAAAGCGGGACCTGATCGTGTCGCTGATAACCCTGAAATACACCCAATCGAACTCTGTGTGCTATGTGAAGAACGGCCAGGCCATCGGCGTGGGGGCGGGCCAGCAGAGCCGCGTGCACTGCACCCGCTTGGCTGGAAACAAGGCCGACAACTGGTACCTGCGCCAGTGCCCCAAGGTCCTCTCGCTGCCCTTTAAGGAGGGCATACGCCGGGCGGACCGGGACAACACCATCGACGTGTACATCGGCGACGAATACATGGACGTGCTGGCCGATGGCCAGTGGGAGAACTTTTTCACGGAGAAGCCCCAGGTCTTCACCTGGGAGGAGCGCCGGGCGTGGCTTGACACCATGACGGGCGTGGCCTTAGGGTCTGACGCCTTCTTCCCCTTCGGGGACAACATCGAGCGGGCCCGCAAGAGCGGGGTGGAGTTTATCGCCCAGCCCGGCGGCTCTATCCGGGACGACAACGTCATCGCCGCCTGCGACAAATACGGCATCGCCATGGCCTTCACGGGCATCCGGCTGTTCCACCACTGATGGGCACGCCGGGGCGCAGAGCCATTTTCTGGGACTTTGACGGGACGCTGACGGACGGGGAGCCCACTTGGCGCAGGTGTTTGGTATTGGCGCTGGGCGAGTCGGCCTCCCAATACGGCGTGACGGCGGATAGGCTGCGGCCCTATTTGAAAAGAGGCTACCCCTGGCACCCGGACGGCGACCCGTCCTTGACAGGGGAAGCCTTCTGGGCGTGCCTAACGGTCCTGTTTGAAAAAGCCTTTAAGGCCCTGGGCGTGCCGGATTCCCTGGCGGCGGAGGCCGTGGGGCGGGTGCGGGAGATCGTGCAGGACGAAAGGCTGTACCATGTGCGGGAAGATGCCCCCGGGGTGCTGATGGCCTGCGCGTACAAGGGCTATAAAAATTACATTTTGACCAACAACTTCCCCGAGTGGGAGGGGCTGCTTAACAGGCTGAAGCTGCGGCCGTACTTTGCTGGGGTGGTGAACTCCGGCACGGCGGGCATGGCAAAGCCCGACCCCCGCATCTTCCGCAAGGCCGAGGGCGTGGCAAACTACCCCGGAAAGCTGTGGATGGTGGGGGACAACCCCATCGCCGACATACAGGGGGCGAAAAACGCCGGGTGGGGGGCCATCCACCTGGCAAAGCCCGGCAGCCCCCCCAGCGGGGCGGACTACATGGTGCAGAACCTTATGGAGATACCGAAATTGCTGTAAAAGGAGTGAAGACCCATGGATATTCTGGTAATCGGCAGCGGCGGGCGGGAGCACGCCATCGTGCGAAAGCTGAGAGAGAGCCCCAAGACGGGAAAGCTCTACTGTGTGCCCGGAAACGGCGGCATCGCCTGCGACGCGGAGTGCGCCCCGGTGGGGGCCATGGACAAGGAGGGCGTGCTGGCCTTTGCCAAGGAGCACAAGGTTGACTTCGTGTTCGTGGCGCCGGACGACCCCCTGGCGGCGGGCATGGCGGACTTTCTGGAGGCGGCGGGCTTCCCCTGCTTCGGGCCCAACGCCAAGGCGGCGGAAATCGAGAGCAGCAAGGTCTTTTCCAAGAACCTGATGAAAAAGTACGGCATCCCCACGGCGGAGTATGAGGTCTTTTCCGACCAGGGGGCGGCCCTCTCCTACATCAGGGAGCGGGGGAAGTACCCGGTGGTCATCAAGGCCGACGGGCTGGCCTTGGGCAAGGGCGTCATCATCGCCCAAAACGAGGGGGAGGCCGGGGCAGCTCTGCGCTCCATGATGGAGGATAAGGTCTTCGGGGAGTCGGGCAGCCGGGTGGTGGTGGAGGAATTTCTCACCGGGCCCGAGGCCACGGTGCTGGCCTTTACCGACGGCAAGACCCTGTACCCCATGGCCTCCTCTATGGACCACAAGCAGGCCTGCGACGGGGACAAGGGCCCCAACACCGGCGGCATGGGCACCGTCAGCCCCAACCCCGCCTATACGGAAGAAATGGCCAAAAGGTGCATGGAGGAGATCTTCCTGCCCACGGTGAAGGCCATGAACGCCCAGGGGCGCAAGTTTAAGGGCTGCCTCTACTTCGGGCTGATGCTGACCCCCGACGGCCCCAAGGTCATCGAGTACAACTGCCGCTTCGGCGACCCGGAGACCCAGGTGGTGCTGCCGAGACTCCAGACGGACTTTGTGGACATCATCACCGCCGTAGCGGAGGAGCGCCTGGGGGACCTGGAAATCAAATGGAGCGACAAGGCCTGCGCCTGTGTGGTCATGGCAAGCGGCGGCTACCCGGGCAGCTACCGGAAGGGCCTGGAGATTGCGGGCCTGGACGAGAAGGGGCAGGTGCCCGGCATGCCGGAGGTCACGGTGTACCACGCGGGGACAAAGCGCGAAGATGGCAAATTCTACACAAACGGCGGGCGCGTGCTGGGCCTGACGGCCCTGGGGGACACCCTGGAGGAGGCACTGGACACGGCCTATGGGGCTGTGGAGAAGGTGCGCTTTGACGGGGCCATGTACCGCAGGGACATCGGCAGAAGGAAACTGTAAGGAGGCCTGGGAATGGACGGGGCGGACAAGAAGGAGCTTTTGCGGCGCATGGGCATTTTCCTGGGCATCACCTTCGGGGTGGCGTGGCTGGGGTACTTTACCGCCTGGGGCTGCGGGGAGAGCTATGGGAGCACTAACTTTGACATCGTGATGGTCATCGGGAGCCTTGCCCCTTTTGGGGCTATGCTCTTCTGCAATAAGGGGGAGGGCGTGGGGTTCGACCCGGAGAGCTGGGGGATCAGCCCCCATTTTCGGGGGAATGTGCCCACGTACCTTTTGGCCTACGCGCTGCCCACCCTGCTGGCGGCGCTGGGGGGGCTTCTGTTCTTCGCGGCCTTCCCCGGGAAATACGACCAGACCTCCCAGACGTACATAGACGCCTTCATGCAGGCGGGCCTCACCCGGGAGCAGGCGGCCTCGGCCATCAGCTCCATGCTGGGCATGGGGGTGCTCATGGGGCCCTTTGCGAACATCTTGCTGGCAGCGGCGGAGCTTACGGGCTTTCTGGGGTGGCTTTTGCCCCGGGCCCTGAAGCTCTTTGGGGGCAACGCTGCACTGAAAGCCTCTCTGGCGGTGTCCGGGGTGTGGGCGGTGTGGCACGCGCCCCTGTACTTTGACGGGTATTTTTACGGCAAAGGCTACCCCGGGGCCCCCTTTACGGGGCTGCTTTTGGGGATGGTGTTTTACACCCTGCTGGGCTTTCTGCTGTGCTACATGGCATTGCACACGGGCAGCGTGCTGCCCGGGTGCCTGACCCGCAGCGGCGTCACCGCCATGGCGGCGGCGGGGGTGTACTTCTGCAAGGGGGAGTCCCTGTTGATCTTGGGCCCCGGGCTCTACGGGGTGTTCGGGTGCATGGCGCTTCTCCTTTTCTGCGGCCTTTACGCTCTGCGGCTTTCCCGCATGGAGCGCACGGGCCGGCTGTGGCACCAGCGCCCCAAAAAGAAAAAGAAGGCTTTGCCCCCCAAGGCCTCGTGACGGAACTTTTTTTGGAAGGGGAAAGAAGAAAATGAAAATTGGTTTTTCAACGATTGCCTGCCCGGACTTTTCCTGGGCGGACATCTACTCCATGGCAAAGGACCTGGGCTTTCAGGGCATAGAGGTGCGGGGCCTGGGGGAGGACATCTTCGCGGTGAACGCCCGGCCCTTTACAGACGCCCGGCTGCCGGAGACCGTGAAGAAGCTGGAGGCCTTGGGGCTGGAGATCCCCTGCCTTGCCTCGGGCTGCGGGCTCAAAAACAAGAAGGACTACGACAGGAACATTTCAGAGATCACCCAGTACGTGGTGCTGGCAAAGAAGCTGGGCACGCCCTTTATCCGGGTGCTGGGGGACCTGCGGCCCGAAGCGGAGGGCGAGGTGGACGACAAGTTCGTGGCCGGGTGCCTGCGGCTTCTGGGCACCATCGCCCAGGGCTTCGGGGTGACGCTTCTTGTGGAGACAAACGGCGTTTACGCCGACACAAAGCGCCTGCGGGCTTTGCTGGACGAAGTGGGGATGCCCTCGGTGCAGGCCCTGTGGGACATGCACCACCCCTACCGCTACATGGGCGAGGAGCCCGAGGAGACGGTTAAAAACCTGGGTGCGTATATCCAATATGTGCACGTAAAGGACAGCGTCATGGGGGACGGGGGCGTCGAGTACCGCATGCTGGGGGAAGGCGACCTGCCCCTTACCCGGATGCTGGACGCTCTGCACGGCATAGGCTACGACGGGTACATCTCCCTGGAGTGGGTGAAGCGCTGGGCCGATGAGCTTTCGGACGCGGGGGTGGTGTTCCCCCAGTTCTCGAACTACATGCACGACTACCTCTCCGGCCTCAGCCGGGGCAGGGGCGAGCTGCAGTGGAACCACGCCCACACGGGCCAGTACGTGTGGCCCAAGGAGACCCTCATCGACGAGACCTTCCCGGACGTGCTGGACCGCATGGTGCAGGAGTTCCCGGACCAGTACGCCTTCCGGTATACAGAGCTGGACTACACCCGCACCTATTCGGAGTTCAGGGATGACGTGGACCAGTGTGCCCGGTCCCTCATCGCCATGGGGGTGAAGAAAGGCGACCACGTGGCCATATGGGCCACAAACGTGCCCCAGTGGTACATCACCTTCTGGGCCACCACGAAGATAGGCGCGGTGCTGGTGACAGTGAACACCGCCTATAAAATACACGAGGCCGAGTACCTTCTGCGGCAGTCTGACACCCACACCCTGGTGATGATAGACGGCTTCAAGGATTCTGACTATGTGGGCATCATGAAGGAATTATGCCCCGAGCTCCAGAACTGCCTGCCCGGCCGCCTGCACAGCAAAAGGCTGCCTATGCTGCGGAACATCGTCACCATAGACAGCAAGCAGCCCGGCTGCTACACCTGGGAGCACGCCTTGGGCCTGGGGGACTCTGTGCCGCCCATGGAGGTGGAGAACCGCCGCAAGCGCATCGACAAGCACGACGTGTGCAACATGCAGTACACCAGCGGCACCACCGGCTTCCCCAAGGGGGTCATGCTCACCCACTATAACGTGGTCAATAACGGCAAGGCCATCGGCGACTGCATGGACCTTTCCACCGCCGACCGCATGATGATACAGGTGCCCATGTTCCACTGCTTCGGCATGGTGCTGGCCATGACGGCTTCTATGACCCACGGGACCACTATGAGCCCCATTACGGCCTTCTCGCCCAGAAAGGGCCTCTACTGCATAAACCAGGAGAAGATCACGGCCTTCCACGGGGTGCCCACCATGTTCATCGCCATGCTGGAGCACCCGGACTTCGAAAAGACAGACTTCTCCCACATGCGCACGGGCATCATGGCCGGGTCCCCCTGCCCGGTGAAGGTCATGCAGGACGTGGTGGAGAAGATGCATATGTCTGAAATCTGCATCACCTACGGCCAGACAGAGGCCTCCCCCGGGTGCACCATGAGCAAGACTACAGACTCCCTGGAGACCCGGGTGAACACCGTGGGCGGGGACATGTTCGGCGTGAAGTGCAAGATCGTGGACCCGGAGACCGGGGAGGACCTGCCCGACGACGTGGACGGGGAGTTCGTGGCAAAGGGCTACAACATCATGAAGGGCTACTACAAGATGCCCGAGGCCACCGCCGCGGCCATCGACCGGGACGGCTGGCTGCACACCGGCGACCTGGCCCGGAGGACCCCCGAGGGCAACTACAAGATCACCGGGCGCATCAAGGACATGATCATCCGGGGGGGCGAGAACATCTACCCCAAGGAGATCGAGGACTTCATCTACACCCACCCCAAGGTCAAGGACGTGCAGGTCATCGGCGTGCCGGATGAGCAGTACGGCGAGGAGATCATGGCCTGCGTGGTGCTCAAAGAGGGGGAGGAAAGCTCGGAGCAGGAGATCAAGGAGTTCGTGCTGACCCACATGGCAAAGCACAAGGTGCCCCGGTATGTGAGCTTCGTGGAGAGCTTCCCCATGAACGCGGCGGGGAAGATATTAAAATACAAGATGCGGGAGGACGCGGTGGCCAAATTGAAGCTGGAAAAGGCCGAGGCCGTGGTCACGGCATAAGGAGGGATTCATGATGAAAGGGCCGGTCACCTTCGCCATAGCGGGGTTCGGAGACAGGGGCAGCACCTATGCTTCCATGCAGAGGCTGTTCCCAGATAAAATGAAGATAGCGGCCGTGGCGGACCTGGACCCCCGGAAAGTGGAGAAGGCCCGCGCGCTCTACGGTATCCCGGAGGAAAACTGCTTCGGGAGCGCCGAGGAGATGCTGGAAAAAGATAAGCTCGCGGACGTGCTCGTTGTGTCCACCATGGACCGGCAGCACGTGGGCCACGCCATACCGGGGCTTAAAAAGGGCTATCATATCCTGCTGGAGAAGCCCATCTCGCCGGACATAGAGAAGTGCCGGGAGATACTGGAAGTGGCCAAAGACTGCCCGGGGAAGGTCATCGTGTGCCATGTGCTGCGCTACACGGCCTTCTATAACGCCATAAAGGACCTGCTCGCGGGCGGGCGCATAGGGGAGCTCGTGTCCATCTGCGCCAGCGAGAACGTGGCCTACTGGCACCAGGCCCACAGCTTCGTGCGGGGGAACTGGCGAAACTCCAAAGAGACCAGCCCCATGATTTTGCAGAAGTCTTGCCACGACATGGACATCTTCACCTGGCTCACCGGCAGGAAGTGCGAAAGCGTGTCTTCGGTGGGGGGCACCTATCTCTTTAAGAAGGAGAAGGCCCCCGAGGGCGCCGGGCCCCGGTGCCTGGACTGCAAGATAAAAGACGGGTGCGTCTTCGACGCGGAGAAGATATACGTCACCGACCCCAAGACGGGCATCTTGAACGGCAAGGGGTGGGCTACGTCCATCCTGAGCGTGGAGAACACCGTGGAGAGCACCTACGAGGCATTGCGCACGGGGCCCTACGGCCGGTGCGTCTATCTGTGCGACAACGACGTGGTGGACCACCAGCAGACCCTCTTGACCATGGAGGGGGGGCTTACTATCAGCTTCACCATGTGCGCCTTCACCCAGGACTGCTACCGGCACTTCAAGGCTATGGGCACAAAGGGGGAGATAGAGGCGGACATGAAGTCGAACGTGATACACGTGCGGGAGTTCGGGAAGGCCGAGGAGCTTATAGACGTCGGGGCCATGGCCGAGGACCTTAAGGGCCACGGCGGCGGGGACAGCGGCATCATCGCGGATTTTCTGGAGATGCTCCTTACCGGCAGCGAGGCCACCGAGCGCACGACCACCCTGGAAAACTCCATGCAGAGCCACTTTATGGCCCTGGCGGCAGAAGAATCCAGGCTGCACGGGGGAAAGGCGGTTGACCTTAAGGATTTTATGTGCTATAATATCAAATAGCGTATTATACCCGCCGGGGCCCGGCTTTTTCTTGTTGTGGTTTTTTATGCGCTACTACATATTGTGCAAAACGTGCTTTTTTCTGGCCGGGCGGGGAGTTTTTTGCAGAAATTCCTTGAAATTCTGCCCCGAAAGTGATAGATTATACGAAAGAGGGCGGGGGAGACCCTGAACGCGCCCGGGCTGTGATGGTATGCTAGAAAAAGCCGAGGAGGAAACGAAATGCCTTTTGAAGTTGATAACCTGCTGGACGAAACACCCCAGATCATAAAAGTGGTAGGCGTGGGCGGCGGCGGCGGCAACGCCGTGAACCGCATCGCCAGCGCGGGCGTGCGCAGCGTGGAATTGGTGTGCATGAACACCGACAAGCAGGCCCTGGGGCGCTCCCAGGCCTCTGTGAAGGTGCAGTTGGGCGAGAAGCTCACCAGCGGCCGGGGCGCGGGCTCAAAGCCGGAGATCGGCGAGAAAGCCGCCGAGGAAAGCCGGGAGCTTATTACAAATGTACTGAAGGACGCCGACATGGTGTTCATCACCGCCGGCATGGGCGGCGGCACCGGCACGGGGGCGGCCCCCATCGTGGCCCGCATCGCCCGTGAGCTGGGGGCCTTGACCGTGGGCATCGTCACCAAGCCCTTTGCCTTTGAGGGTCGCCGGAGGATGGAGCAGGCCGAGCAGGGCATCGCCGCCCTGCGGGAGCATGTGGACTCCCTGGTAGTTATCCCCAACGAGCGGCTGAAGCTCGTGAGCGAGGAGCGCATCACGCTGGCAAACGCCTTTATCATTGCCGACGACGTGCTGCGCCAGGGCGTGCAGAGCATTTCTGACCTGATACAGCTGCCCGGCATCGTGAACCTGGACTTCGAGGACGTGAAGTCCGTCATGCAGAACGCGGGCTACGCCCACATGGGCACCGGCCACGCCGGTGGCAAGGACAAGGCCGCCCAGGCGGCCATGGCGGCGATCTCCAGCCCCTTGCTGGAGACGAAGATTGCCGGGGCCAAGGGCGTTATCATCAATATCACCTCTTCCCCCGACATCGCCTTGGACGAGATCGACACCGCCTCCCAGATCGTCACCGAGCGGGCCCACGAGGACGCCAACATCATTTGGGGCGCTACCTTCGATGACACCATGGATGACGAGATGAACGTGACGGTGATTGCCACGGGCTTTGACGGCATGAACGGCGAGCGCCCGAAGCCCGCTTTGGATTTGGATTTAGACGAAGATTTCCTGGGGAACAACCCGGCTGCGGCCCCGTCCCCGGCGCCGGCTGCACCGGTGGCAGCTACGCGGGCCACGCCCATCCGCACGGCGGGCGGCACGGCGGCCCGGGTAGACCCGGCGGTCATTGACGATGACGACACCTTTACGGATATCATGTCCATATTTAATCGGAAATAAAGCTTTTTTCGGGAGGATGAGCCTATGGGAAAGATTAACGGCGTGCATCACATTGCCTTGAAGCCCACTAAGGAGCAGTACGGGAAGACCGTGGAGCTCTACACGGGGCTTTTGGGCATGGAAGTCAAGATGAAGTGGGGGGACCCGGAGTACCCCTGCATGATGGTCTCCTGCGGGGACAACACCTGCATGGAGATTTTGGGCAGCGACGCGGAGATACCGGCAGGAGGGCCTTTGGCCCACATCGCCTTTGCCACGGACAAGGTGGATGAGATCATCGCCTTGGTGCGTCAGGCGGGCTACCAGATTACCAAGGAGCCCGCGGACCTGGAGCTGGGCGGCAAGCCCATCCGCATCGCCTTCTTCATGGGGCCCACCAATGAAGAGGTGGAGCTTTTCTGGGAGAAATAAAACAGCATGAGCAGGCGGCCCCGCAGCCATTGGGTGGTGGGGCCGCGTGTTTTTTAGGTGGTGCGGCGGGGAGATAGGCGGGATAAAGGCCCCGTATCAAAAGGACAAGAACAGGCTGCTTTTTTCCTGCACCCAGGCGGCTGTGAAGGGGCGGCATCAGGTGGTGAACTTCGGGGTCTTCCCGGAGGAGGGGGAGAGCTTCTCTTATGTGGAGACGGCGGTGATGGTGAGCCTTTTGCTGTGCTCGGGCTCTGTGGATTTCGTGGTGACCGGGTGCTCCTCGGGCCAGGGGATGATGCTCTGCTGCAACAGCCTGCCCGGGGTGCTGTGCGGCTATGTGCCCACGCCCCAGGACGCCTTCCTCTTTGGGCGGATAAACGGCGGCAACGCGGCGTCGCTGCCCTTGGGGCTGGGGTTCGGGTGGCTGGGGGAGCTGAACCTGCAGTACACCCTGGAGAAACTCTTTGACGGGGATTTCGGCGCCGGCTACCCGCCCGGGGAGGCACAGCGGAAAAAGCGGGACACAGCGCTTCTCAAGGAGCTTGCCGCCATTACAAAGGGCGGCGGGGAGCGCTTTTCCCAGTACCCGGCGGGGCTGATGGAGAAGGTAGGAACGAGGAAGAACGTGATGGAGTACATCCGCCAAAATGGAGACGGGAGGCTGTTATGGAAGAAATAAAGCTTGACACCAGGGAACTGAAGGAGAAGGCCCGCACCCTGCGGGCGGGGCAGCGGGTGCTGCTTTCGGGCACGGCCTACACCAGCCGGGACGCGGCCCACAAGCGCATCTGTGAGATGCTGGACAGGGGGGAGGAGCCCCCCTACCCCTTAGAGGGCGCGGCCGTGTACTACGCCGGGCCCACCCCGGCCCCGGAGGGCCTGCCCATCGGCAGCTGCGGGCCCACCACCAGCGGGCGCATGGACCCCTATACTCCAAGGCTTTTGGACCTGGGGCTCAAGTGCATGATAGGAAAGGGCAAGAGGAGCGAGGAAGTCTGCCGGGCCATAGAGCGAAACGGGGCCGTGTACCTCTGCGCCATAGGCGGGGCCGGGGCCCTGGCCGCCCGGTGCATCGAGCGGGCGGAGGTCATCGCCTTCGAGGATTTGGGGTGCGAATCGGTAAAGAGGCTGACGCTTAAAGACTTCCCGCTGATCGTGGCCATAGACTGCGCCGGGGGGAATATTCTCGTGTAGGGCGCATAGGATGAAGGATGGACCAAAGGAGGATGCCCATGGATGGATTTATGCGGTTTTTGGTAAAGGGGTACGGCACGGAGGACCCCGGGGCCCGGCAGGCGGCCGGGAAGGCGGCGGGGGCCGTGGGCGTGGCCACGAACCTTCTGCTGTTTGCGGTGAAGCTTTTGGCGGGGCTCTTGTCCCACAGCGTGGGCGTGCTGGCCGACGCGGTGAACAATCTCACGGACTCGGGCTCCTCCATCATCATGCTGGTGGGGTTCCGCTTGGCGGGGAAGCCCGCCGACGAGAAGCACCCCTTCGGCCACGCCAGGATAGAGTACCTGTGCGGGGTGACGGTGTCTTTTATCGTGCTGTTTCTGGGGCTGCAGTTGGGTGGCTCGTCCATAGGGAAGATCATGGAGCCGGAGGAGACGGTGTTTACGCCGCTCACTTTGGGCATTTTGGTCTTTTCGGTGCTCGTAAAGCTCTGGCAGTGCCTTTTCTATCGGACGGTGGGGCGGAAGCTTCAAAGCGAAGCCCTGCTTGCCACCGGGGACGACAGCCGCAACGACGTGCTCTCCACCCTGGTGGTGCTTTTAGGGGCGGTCATCACCCAGGTGAGCGGCTATAATTTAGACGGCTTTCTGGGGCTGGCGGTGGCGGCGTTCATCACGGTGTCGGGGGTGAAGCTGGGCGTGGCCCCGGACCCGGAGTTTGTGAAGTCCATCTGCGCGCGCATCTTGTCCTACCAGGGGGTCATCGGCCTGCACGACTTGGCGGTGCACAGCTACGGGGCGGGCCAGTGCTTCGCCTCTGTACACTGTGAGGTGCCGGCGGAGACGGACATCCTTGTGAGCCACGACATCATCGACAACATCGAGCGGGACTTTCTGGAAAAAGAGAACATCCATCTGGTGATACACCTGGACCCGGTGGTCACCTGCGACCCCCGCACCAACGCCTTAAAAGAGCAGGTGAAGGAGCGGGTAAAGCACGCCTGCCCCTCGGCCACCATCCACGACTTCCGGGTGGTGTGGGGGGTGACCCATTCGAACATCGTCTTCGACGCGGCGGTGCCCTACTCCCTGCCCCTGACGGACGCCCAGGTGAAGGCGCTCATCGCCGGGGAGGTAGGGGGGCTGGACCCTTCTTACCGGGTGGTGGTGAGCATCGACCGGGAGAGCCGGGGGGCCTAGCGAAAAAGCCTTGACAAATGGGGCGAAACAGGATACTCTTAGAGAGGAACGGATCGTTTTATAAAAAAGTGAGGTGAGCCTTGTGAGCGTTCCGCAAAGCAGCGACGGCATGGTACCGGACCGATTATGTCGGATGCCCAGGGCCCTCTCTTTGGCGTGACTTGATGCCGGGGGCCCTTTGGGGGCGCCCGGTTTTGTGCCGTATCTCAATTTACTGACAGGAGGTACGGATAATATGGAAGAAAAGATTCTGGAGCTTTTGGAAGAGCGCAGGTTTTCAGAGGCGGCGGCGCTTCTCAAGGACATGAACCCCGCCGACGCCGCCCAGGTGCTGGAGGAGCTGCCCGAGCAGAAGATGCCCATAGCCTTCCGGCTGTGCCCCAAGGAGCTGGCGGCGGACGCCTTCGCCTATATGGAGCCGGAGGCCCAGGAGATCCTGGTGCGGGGGTTTTCCGACAGGGAGCTGGAGGAGGTCATGGAGCAGCTTTTCCTGGACGACACCGTGGACATGCTGGAGGAAATGCCCGCAAACGTCATAAAGCGGGTGCTGCGCCATGTGGACGCGGACACCCGGAAGATGATAAACCAGGTGTTGAACTACCCCAAGGACAGCGCCGGCAGCATCATGACCATGGAGTATGTGGACCTAAAACGCAGCATGACCGTGGAGCAGGCCTTCGAGCGCATAAGGCGCACGGGGGTGGAGAAGGAGACCATCTACACCTGCTACGTGACGGACAGCCGCCGGAAGCTGGAGGGCATCGTCACGGTGAAGGACCTGCTTTTGAGCCCCAAGGAGACGGCCATACGGGACATCATGGAGACGAACATCAAGTTCGTCACCACCCACACCGACCAGGAGGAGGCCGCCCAGGCCCTGAGCAAGTACGACTTCCTGGCCCTGCCCGTGGTAGACGGGGAAGACCGGCTGGTGGGCATCGTCACCGTAGACGACGCTATCGACGTTATCCAGGAGGAGGCCACGGAGGATATCGAGAAGATGGCCGCCATGGCCCCCTCTGACAAGCCCTACATGAAGACGAATGTGCTGGACACCTGGAAGAAGCGGGTGCCCTGGCTCTTGTTCCTGATGATATCGGCCACCTTTACCAGCATGATCATCCACTCCTTTGAGGACGCCCTGGCGGCCAGCGTGGTGCTCACGGGGTTCATCCCCATGCTTATGGACACGGGGGGCAACTCCGGCAGCCAGTCGTCCATCACCATCATCCGCGGGCTTTCCCTGGGGGAGATCCGCTTCGGGGACGTGCCGCGCATCCTTCTTAAAGAGAGTTCGGTGGCGGTCTTGTGCGGGTGCACCCTGGCGGCGGCGAACTTCATAAAGCTGATGCTCGTTGACCGGGTGACGCTCTTAGTGGCGGGGGTCGTGTGCCTGACCCTCGTCATGGTGGTGCTGGTGGCAAACATCGTGGGCAGCACCCTGCCCATCCTGGCCGACCGCCTGGGCCTGGACCCCACGGTGATGGCAAGCCCCTTTATCACCACCATAGTGGACGCGGTGTCCCTGGTCATCTACTTCAACATCGCGAAGGTGCTGCTGGGGATATGAGGGCGCGCCGCCTCCCTTTGTCAGAAAACTCCGGGAAATGAACCGCCCCGGCCGTTGAGCCGAAGGCGAAAGAGAAACCCACCCGCTATGCGGGTGGGGCGGTGTGGCTTATTCCTTGGGCTTCTGCCCTTCCTGCATGCCCGGCTCGCGCGCTGAGCGCAGCAGCTCCTTCTGGGCCTTGCGGCGGGCCCTGGCCTCTTTGCGGCGCTTTCCCGTTGCCAGCAGGACAATTAGAATGACGGCCCCTATCAGAATCAGGGCGGGCATGTGGGTTACAATGAGCAGGGAAAGCTCCTGGAAAAACCTGCCGATGCCGCGGGCGTTGTCCTTCATGCCTGCCAGGGCCCGGCTGCCCCAGCTCTCGGGCACGGGCTCGGTAAGCTGGGCCACCTCGCGGACAGACAGGTGCACGGTGCTGTAGTTTATCTGGTTATCGTAGACCCTCAGGGTGGACTCATAGTTCTGCAGCTGATAGCGGATATTGGTGAGCCTGTCTTCGATGCTCATGATGTCCTCCAGGCTCACCGCCTGCTTCAGAAGCTCCAGAAGGCGCTCCTGCTCCACCAGCAGGGCGTCGCGGTAACTCTCGGCGTCCACATAGTCCAGGGTGACATCCTCTTCCTTTACCGAGCGCTGCACGATGTTGCAGCTTTCGCCCATCTCCTTCAAAAAGCCGCTGAGCTTATCCGCCGGGATGCGCAGGGTCATATCGCAGCTGCGCTCCCGCTCATTGTAGGAGTACATGTCGGAGGACTCCACATATCCGCCCGCCTGGGCCGTCCGCTCCTCTACCCAAGACAGGAAGCTGTCGTATTCCTTTGTCTCGGCCTGGATATCCACGGTGGTGATGAGCTTTCTGTCCTGGGGCCTGGGTATCTCCGCGCCGCTGGGCTCAGAGCCGCCGTCAAAGCCCGCTGCCGGTATGGCTTCGCCCTCTTCTGCTGCGTCCGGGGCCGCTAAGTCTGCGCTGCTGGCCGTGGCCGTTTCGTATTTGTCCCCGCCACTGCTGCCGTTTCCGCTGCCGCCGCAGGCGCCAAGCCCCAGCAAGACCAAAAGGGCAAGGCCAAAGACCAGAGCAGTTTTACAGATGCGTTTCATATGCTGACCTCCTGTTCCGATGCTTTTTTCTAGTTATATCAGGAAACTGAGTGATTTGCAACAAATATCTCGCAACTGTAATTGGCGGTTACAAGAGTGTAAAGGCTAGATAGGCTTTTTTCGGTTGCAATTCCGGCTCGAAAGTATGGAACGGGAGTATATTTACTTCAGAGGACATACTGACTGTATTTCATATCTGAAAAAAGTCGGGGCGCTGTAAATCAAATATTTCAGCATAAACGGTACGGGGATAACCTGTGCCGCTTTTTACATACAAAACGGAACAACTTAGAAAAACTCCCTTTATAAAGAAAGTTTTTACGGAATCTCAGCAAAAATTATTGAATACTCTCCTGTTTTTGGATATACTAATAGCAAAGGAGGCGATAGTATGATCGTTAGACCCCACTATTTAGAAATGCTGAAAACTTACCGTGATGTACCGTTGGTGAAAATCCTTGCGGGTATTCGCCGCTGCGGAAAATCCACGATTTTAGAAATGCTTGAGGAAGATTTGATAAAAAGCGGCGTTCCAGCTGATCGCATTATCAGTATGCGCTATACCTCGGAGGATTTTGATGATGGTATGACGGACAAAGATATGTATAACAGCATTAAAGAAAAGATGACCGAGGGCGGGCGTTATTATCTTTTGCTCGACGAAGTGCAGGAAGTCACCGGCTGGGAAAAGGCTGTCAACAGCCTGCTTGAAAACGCCGATACCGATATTTATGTGGCCGGCTCCAATTCCAAGCTGATGTCAAGTGAAATATCCACCTATCTGACGGGGCGGTACATTTCTATCCCCGTGTTTACGCTGTCCTTTGCCGAGTATATGGAGTTCAAAAAATCAAGTGGACGCACGCCGAAAGAGCTATTAACCGAGTATATTCGCATGGGTGGTTTTCCAATCGTTGCATTGAGTAATTTTGATGAGGGCGCAGCCTATCAGATCGTCGAGGGTATCTACAATTCCGTTATCACAAGCGATATAACGAAACGCCACAACATCACGAATTTTGACCTGTTTAACCGTGTGGTAAAGTATGTCGTTGAAAATGTGGGTAAAACTTTTTCTGCAAACGCTATCGTGAAATTTCTGAAAAGCGAGGGGCGTTCTCTCTCAGTGGAATCGGTATACAACTATCTGGAATGGCTGGAAAAGGCCTTTGTGATCTACCGCTGTCAGAGATACGACCTGCAAGGAAAATCTGTGCTGAAAACGCAGGAGAAATTCTATCTTGCGGACGCTTCTCTCAAATACTGCATGATGGGCTTTAACCCGAAATCTGTTGCCGCAATGCTTGAAAACATTGTGTATTTTGAGCTTCGCAGAAAAGGCTATAAGGTTTATATCGGCAAAAACGAAACGAAAGAAATAGACTTTGTGGCGCTACGGCGCGACGAACGTATTTATGTGCAGGTGTGCCGCAATCTGCCGGAGGAATCCGACCGTGAGGTTGCTAATCTTCTTGAAATCAAGGATCACTACCCTAAGTATGTTGTAACACTTGATGAGCTTGCCGCAGGCAATATCAATGGAGTGAAAATCGTGCATTTAGCAGATTTTCTGTTGAGGGGAGATTACTAAAAATTGTGATATGAAAGGAGTGTATGAGCCATGTCCATTATGAATCAACATCCGGATGGAATAAATCCCTTTGCCGTTTCCCTTGTATCTACTGATTGTATGACTACAAGTGGTGTAGCACATAGGGCTTTAGAAGAAAATGGGCATAATGATGTTATGAATAACAACCTTGATTATCTCTGAAAAGCCTTGAAATACAGATACTTTCGCGGATATAGACAGGGAATTTACTACCGATTTACTACTTTTGAGGAAAGAGCCTTGATATGCGCAGCACCGCGAGAGCCGGACGCCCGGAGAGGACGGCACACAGATAGACCCCTAACCATGACAATTTCATATACCGACCATGACGGCGTTTCTTCACTCCCCACGACGGGGAGAAAAGGGACGCCGCTTTTTTTATGCCCTTTGTTACGCAGTAGGGGCATAAGAAGGCTTGCGCCATGCGGCTTTTAGGGGGCGGTTTTGGCGGGGCAGGCATATCTCTATTGTGCTTATCAAAAAGCTGTGTGATGGTTTGAACATCACCTTGGGCGAGTTTTTCTCTACTCCCGAATTTGATATGCTGGAACAGGAAATTCAATAAAAGAGGTAGGACAGTATGGCAACCAATAAACGTGTGTTTACACTGAGACTATCCGATGAAGTGTTTGACAAAATCGGTGCTTTGGCAACAAATGAGCATCGTTCTATGACAAATTATATTGAATTCGTTCTCCTTAGGCATATTTCGGAGGTCGAGCGGAACAGCGGAGAGATTATCCTTTCGGAGCCGATTCAGCATTGATTCTTCATCTTTTTAGGGAGCAAGAGCGGACATGACATAAGCAAAAGCAAACACAAAAGAGGACGGGCCATCGCCCGTCCTCCCTTTGTGCTGTTTGATTTGTCGGAACAACTTCTCTTATTAGCCGAGGAGCTGCAGCACGCCCTGGGGCACTGCGTTGGCCTGGGCCAGCATGGCCTGGGCGCTCTGGATGAGGATGTTGTTCTTCGTATAGGCCATCATCTCTTCGGCAACGTCGGTGTCGCGGATGGTGGACTCGGCGTCCTGGATGTTCTCGGCCATGACGCTCAGGTTGTTGGCGGTGTGCTCCAGGCGGTTCTCCCTTCTGATTCTCTCCAGAAATGCGAAAAGGCCCACAGGTTTTTTCCTGTGAGCCTTCTCAAAAATTATTTTTATTCTTTTCGCCACGGTGTGTTTTTCGCTTTCACGTCGGTTCGAGTCCGTACAGTAGGAGGTGGCATCTTTTTTGCTTTGTAAGCATGTCTTTACCATACAAATAAAGATGCCTGCTGCCTGTTTAGCCCCCAAAAAGCCAGGCTTTATGCGGGTTTGCGGCACATCGACAATCCCAAAACAAAAGTATATCCAAAAAGATGCCGTTCATCGTGGCTTTTTTATAGCATATTCGAGAGAAAAAAGCAAGTGCTAATTAGTCTTTTAGACATGACAGCGACCCGAATTGCTTGGGAGTCTACTCATCTTCTGCCAGCTTCTTAACCTCAGAAATACTCAGCCCGGAAATATCAGCAATATCCTCCAGAGACATTTTTCGTGCCAGAAGCCTCTTGGCTGTAGTGACTTTGTTCTCATAGGCCCCCTTCTCGATACCTTCTTCCAGCCCTTCCTGCCGTCCAATCCAGCGTTCGTCCTGCAACTTTGCAGCCAGTGTCATAAGCCTCTCCACCCTTCCTTTGTCGGATTTGATGTCCTCCACGGCCTGGTCTATCTTCATAAGATAGTTTGAATCCGAAATATCCACGGATAATTTACGGTGCCGCGCATGAATGTAACGTAGGAAATTCAGCGCCGGTTCACTCATGTTGGGGATCATGAAGTTTGCGTTCAAAATATAGGCATGGGAACCGTCCTCGTACAGCAAGTCCTCCGCGCCTTCGATGATGCTCTTGCGCTTGTAGAGCGCCAGCACACGTTTATAGTAATCGTCGGTGCAGATGAAAATCACATAGCTTTCATGAAGCTTGCGGTAAGTCTCCGCTGCTTCCAGCGTCCGGCGGTCAATGCTGCTCTGATAAAAGCGGATGCGCTTCTCCAAATCATACGCCCGGCCCACCTGCATCTCCACGCAGTATTGGGTACCGTCCGCATCGGCCAGGGAAATGTCCAGCCGAATGCCGTGCAGGTAAAGCCCGTCTTTGATGTCCTGCTGCTTTTCGATGAACACGATCTCGGCGATTTCCTTTTCCAGCACAGCCTCCAGAAGCGGTTTGACATTCTCAGGCTGGCGCATGACCTCGCCAAAAACCAAGTCATTGGCCAAACTGATGTCGGAAATGTCTATGCTCATGGGAACCACCTCTTTGTCTTTATTATACCCGAAATGGGGGAGAAGTGCAACTGTTTTTGGGGGATATGGTCAGAGCATCTGTATCCCGTCATCCTGCTCCAACTCGTCCTGCTCATCTTCGAAGAGACCCTCATTGCTGACAGGCTGAAGGAAATCAAGATGTTTAGCCGCATAGAGGGCGCTATTGTTTAACTGTCGCTGCCAAGCCCCCGCGTTAGGCGACCACCGAAAGCCGTTGCTTTTCAGGCTGTCAATCAGGCAATATCCCCGGCCGCTCCTTTACCGCTACAACAGCAACCCTCACCAAATACTCCAGGTGGCAATTTTATTCCTGCTGTTGGAACGGAGCAACACAATGAACTTGTGAATAGCCCGGCAGATGATATAACGACTGTCC
>CANRZD010000019.1 GCA_947644325.1 uncultured Clostridia bacterium | reverse complement strand
GGGAGATGCAGGAATATAGAAATAATTTGAAGTCTTTGGGATAAGGCTTGTAATTGAAGATATAGCCCACCAAATAAAAAAAACAGCGTTTTGGTGGGCTGTATCTTCACGCCCAAATGAGAATAGTTTAACCCTCCAGACCTGTTTGAGTTTGGAGGGATTTTTTTGCTTGCAAGCAGCAGCTTCTACTTACATATACCATATCGAGGATGGGCGGATAACCTGTTAAAAAAATCCTCGCCACCTCAAGGGGGCTTTGCACCTCAAAAGTAGAAGTCAAATCTCTACATAATAGAAATAAACTCTCCTTAAACCGTAAAGGTATGACAGCCTTTGCGGTTTTTCTTTTGTCGTTTTTTGCAGGAATATGGGACAAGCCTGTTTCTGGCGTGGGATGCCGTTCTCCGCCTGCCAATCTGGATTTTTCAAAAAAATTCAGATTGGAGGAAACAAGAATGTCATTCAATTATGGCAGAGAAGAAAAGAAATGGCGGCTCTGGAAAGAAGCCGAAGAAAAGCAGTTACGGAGCTTGGGTGTCAGCGAGGACACTATTGAACAGCTCCATACTCACGATTGGGCGGTCTTTAATTCCGATAGGCGGTATTACCGCAGATTGCAGGACGCAGGTACATACCTTGAGGAATTTGCCGAGGAAACAGCACAACCCGAAGTGAAAAGCGTTGAGGATTTTTTAGATAACATCGAAAATCAGCAGCTCTATCAAATCCTTATCATGGTGGACAGGCTCACCCTGCAAATCGTTGTAATGAAAATACAGGGCTATTCTACCCGTGAAATTGCATCACGGCTCAATACCACTGAAAAGGCTGTTTACAGAAGAATGGACAGGCTCAAAGAAAAACTGAAAAAGTTTTTTGAGTAGAGGGGAAAAACAAGGATTTTCAAGGACTATGGGGTGTAAGGCAAAAAAGCCTTCGCCCCATTTTCCTTTGTGTGGCGAAAACGGGGACAGTTCCTTGACAACCGAATACCCATTCGCCAAACACTTCCTCTTTGTGATTGTGATGAGCATAAGGAAAACGCACCGATTTACTTAAATACGCCCCTCTCCTTTCTCAAATTACCTAAAAATCTTTATGGGTTTTTCGCAAAGCTACAGCGCCATTCACCCCCTTCCCCCTCCCGAATAGAATAGAGGAGAGACCGATTCTTGAGAAGGAGGTACATGCATGGCGATAAAAATCTTCATAGACCAAGGCCACAACCCCGGCGGCGTGAACGGCGGGGCGGAGGGGGGCGGCCTGCGGGAGCAGGACGTGACCTACGAGGTGGGCACTTACCTGCGGGAGCTTTTGGAGGACGACCCGAACTTTGCGGTGCGGGTCTCCCGCCACACGCCCAACGAGGTGCTGGGCACCAGCAATTCCACCAGCCTGCAGGCCCGGGTGCAGATGGCAAACGCCTGGCCCGCCGACTATTTCCTCAGCATCCACTGCAACGCAAACCCCAACCCGGCCATCAACGGCACCGAGGCCTACGTCTACCGGGAAAACACGGAGCCCTACTGGCTGGGCCAGCACATCGTCCTGGGCATCACCCGCCAGACCGGCACCCGCAATAACGGCGTGCGGCTAAACCCCTCCCTCTATGTGCTGCGCCGCACCACCATGCCCGCCGTGCTCATAGAGCTTGCCTACCTTACAAACCCCGCCGACGCCCAGCGCCTGAAAAACGACCCCTGGTCCTTCGCCCAGGGCATCTACTACGGGCTCCTTTCCTATTTCGGCTTCCGCTCTTAAAAAAGGCGGCAAAGGGCCCGGGTGCTGGCAAACTACGGGGAAAGCGGAAAATAAAAACACGCGGCCTGGTTCATGCCAAGCCGCGTTTCTTTTTCTCTTATAATATCTGCGTCTCCGGCCGGGCCGAAAGGGTCCGGCTCACCTCCTCCTCCGAGGTCATTTCCATCACGGCCGCTGTGACGGCCTTTGCCTCCTCCAGGGTCCAGCGGGAAATGGCGGCCCGCACCGGCAGCACCGAGGTGGCGGCCACGCTGAAGTCCGTAAGACCGAAGGCCAGCAGCAGGGGGGTCATCAAGGGGTCGGCGGCGGCCTCGCCGCACATGCCCACCGGCACGCCGTGCTCTTGGGCGCAGGTGATGACATGCCGGATGCTGCGCAGCACGCATGGCTGCAGGGAGGAGAACATGCCGGAGATCTGGGGGTTGTTCCGGTCGCAGGCCAGCATGTAGCCGGTCAGGTCGTTGGTGCCGATGCTGAAAAAGTCAGAGTCCTTCACCAGCACGTCCGCCAGTATGGCCGCCGAGGGCGTCTCTACCATGATGCCCACAGGCAGCTCCGCCGCGTAAGGCACGCCCTGGGCCCTGAGCTCCGCCTTGGCCTTTTCCAGCAGGGCCCGGCCCGCTATGAGCTCCTCGGGGATGGAGATCATGGGGAACATGAGCCGCACGTTCCCATATACGCTGGCTCTCAGCACCGCCCGCAGCTGGGTCATGAGAATCTCCGGGTGCTGCAGGCAGTACCGTATGCCCCTAAGTCCCAAAAAGGGGTTTTCCTCCTTGGGCATGTTGAGGTAGGGCAGGGCCTTGTCGCCGCCTAAATCCAAAGTGCGTATGGTAAGGGGCCTGTCCCCCAAAGTGGCCGCGGCCCGCTTGTAGGCGGCAAACTGCTCCTCCTCCCCGGGCAGGCGCTCCCGGTCCATAAAGAGGAACTCCGTGCGGAAAAGGCCCACGCCCTCGCCGTCTTCCTCCAGGGCCTTGTCCGTGTCCTCGGGCTTGCTGATGTTGCAGTAAAGGCCCACGGTCTCCCCGCTGGCCGTGCGGGTGGGCAGGCCCCGCAGCTTGTCCAGCTGGCGCCGCCGCCGTAAAAACCGGGCCCGCTTCTGCCGGTAGGCCCCGGCCACCACCGGGTCCGGCTCCGGTATCACCTGGCCCTCGGTGCCGTCTACTATGACATAAGAGCCGGGCTTCAAAAGCGTGGTGGACCCCGGCAGGCCCAGCACCGCCGGCACCTGCAGGGCCCTGGCCAGTATGGCCGAATGGGAGGTGCGCCCGCCAATCTCCGTGACGATGCCCACGATGTTCTTGGGGTTGATGCCCGCCGCCACAGAGGGGGATATCTCCTTTGCCACCAGCACCGTGCCCTTGGGGGCCTCGCTGACTTCGATCTCCTTGAGCCCCAGAAGCACGCACAGAAGGGCCGTGCGGATGTCCCGCACATCGGCCGCCCGCTGCTGTATCATGTCTTCGCCAGAGGCCAGAAACATGGCGATGAAAAGCTGGCTCACCTGGTCCAGGGCCGCCTCGGCCCGCTGGCCCCCGGCGATGCGCTTTTCGATCTCCCCGCAGAAGTAGGGGTCAGAGAGCATCTGGATGTGCGCCGAAATGATCTGGGCCTCCTTGTGCCCGGCCGAGTGGCGCAAAAGCTCCGCCTGCTTCTGGGTGTTGCGGCAGAAGGCCTCCACCGCCTCCCTAAAGCGCGCAAGCTCCGCCTTTGGGTCCGCCGGCGGCAGATCCGCGTAAGAAAGGCTCTGCTCCTCTAAAACCATCACCCGGCCCAAGCCAATGCCGTCCGATGCCGCGATGCCCTGTAACATTTACCCCACCCGCCTTTCAGGGAATCATGTTTTTATAACATTATATCATTCTAAAACCCGCTTGTCTACCATCAAATCGAATAATTACGCCCAATATAGAATTCAAACTGTTTTCGCTTTATCAAACGTTTCTTTCCGGCAAATAAAACAAACGGGCGGCCTGAATTGGAAGGCCCTAATCCTCCACCTGAGCAGTATAAAGGTGATAGTATTTCCCCTTCTTCGCCATGAGCTGCTCATGGCTGCCCATTTCGGCTATGCCTTTGTCGGCGATGTAGAGGATGCGGTCGCAGCTTTTTATGGTGGAGAGGCGGTGGGCGATGATGAAGGAGGTACGGCCTTTCAGCAGCGCCTGCAGGCCCTGCTGCACCAGCTTTTCGGTTTTGGCGTCGATGGAAGAGGTGGCTTCGTCCAGCACCAGGATCTTGGGGTCACAGAGCAGGGTGCGGGCAAAGGCCACCAGCTGGCGCTGGCCCTGGCTCAGGCGGGAGCCCCTCTCGTTGACCTGGGTGTCATAGCCGTCCTCCATCTGGCTGATGAACTCGTGGGCGCAGACGGTTTTGGCGGCGGCGACGACCTCCTCGTCGGTGGCGTCCAGCCGGCCGTAGCGGATGTTGTCCATAATGGTGCCGGAGAAGATGAAGCTGTCCTGCAGCATGATGCCCATCTGGCTGCGCAGGGACTGCAGGGTCACCCCGGCGATGTCGCGGCCGTCCAGCAGCAGCTGGCCGCCGGTCAGGTCATAGAAGCGGGAGAGCAGGTTCACCACCGTGGTTTTCCCCGCGCCGGTGGGGCCTACCAGGGCAATGGACTCCCCGGGGTTTACTGTGAGTTGGAAGTTTTCCAGCACGTTCACGCTGCCGTCGTAAGAGAAGGTCACGTCCCTAAACTCCACCTTGCCCTCAATGGGGGGAAGGGCTGTGGCGCCGGGGGCGTCGTCCACGGTGACGGGTTCGTCCATCATCTCGAAGATGCGCTCTAAGTACGCCACGGCGTTGATGAAGGTGTTATAGAGGTTAGAAAGGCTCAGCATGGGCTGCCAGAACCGCCAGGCGTAAGAGGACAGGGCGATGACCGTGCCGATCTGCATGCCCGGCCCCAGGGCGCACAGGCCCACCAGGTACATGGCCCCCACCACCCAGGTGGAGATGTTGTCCACAGACACCCATATCAGGTTAGAGGTGTACTGGGCGCGCATCCAGCTGCGGCGGTAGTTCTGGTTCAGCTTGTCGTAGATGCCCGCGTTCTCCTCCTCCCGGGTGAAGGCCTGGGTGATCTTCATGCCGTCCAGGCTCTCGTGCAGGTAGGCATTCAGGTTAGAGGACTTGTTGGACACATCCTGCCAGGCCCGGCGCTGGGCGGGCTTCACAAGGACGATGACCATGAGCAGCAGGGGCACCCCCGCCATCACCACCAGGGAGAGCTTTACGTCGCAGATGAGCATGAAGGCCGCGATGAGGAGCAGGTTAAAAATCTCCAGCACAAAGTTAATGATGCCGTTGGAGAGGGCGTCGGACACGCTGTTTATGTAGTTTATCACCCGCACCAGGATCTTCCCGTGGGGGCGGTCGTCGTAGAACTGGAAGGGCAGCTTCTGCAGATGGGCGAAAAGGTCCTTGCGGATGTCGTAGATGATCTCCTGGCCCACAGAGATCATGTACTTGCTGCGGGCCCGGCCAAAGAGCACCGAGACCAGGATGGCAAGGAGCATGACGGCGGACAGCAGCACAAGCTCCCCATAGTCTTTGTTGGGCACAGAGACGTTGATGCCGCGCTGCACCAGCAGGGGCCCCACCAGGGCGGCCGCGGCGGACACCGCCGAATAGAGCAGCGAGAGGGCCATCTTCTTTTTGTGCCGGCCGATGTACGCGCCCGCCCGCAGCAGGTGCTTGATATTAAAGGGGGTCTCCAGGTTTTCGTCTACGTCAAAACGGTTGCGCGCCATTTACACCGCCTCCTTTTCCATACCGCCGTTCTGCAGCCGGTAGACCTCCCGATAATAGCCGGGCTGGCTGCACAGCTCCTTGTGGGTGCCCACCTGGGTGATGCGGCCGTCCTCGATGACGACCACCTTGTCGGCCCGCTTCGTTGTGGAGATGCGCTGGGCCACGATGATTTTGGTGCAGGGGAAAGAGAGGGCGGCCAGCTGCTCTTGGATATACTTCTCCGTTTCCAAATCCACAGCGGAGGTGGTGTCGTCCAGGATCAGCAGGATGGGCTTCACGGCCAGGGCCCTGGCCAGGGCGATGCGCTGCTTCTGCCCGCCGGACAGGCCCGTGCCCCGCTCGCCGATGACCGTGTCGAAGCCCTGGGGCAGCTTTTCGGCGAAGTCTACCGCTGCCATGCGGGCAAAGTCCTTGACCTCCTCCTCGGGCATGCCGCTGTCCCCATAACAGATGTTCCCGTCTACCGTGTCAGAGAACAGGAACACATCCTGGGTGGCGACGCCGATGGAGGAGCGCAGCTTGTGCAGGTCCATGCGGCGCACGGGTATGCCGTCGATGGCCACCTCCCCCTGGGTGGCGTCGGTAAAGCGGGGGATAAGGTTTATCAGGGAAGTCTTGCCGCTGCCGGTGGGGCCCATAATGGCCACGGTCTCCCCGGGCTCGATGGTCAGGTCGATATCCTTCAGCACCTGGGCGCCGTGCAGCCGCAGCCCCGCGCCCTTAAACTCCACCCGGCCCTGAAGCCTCCCCTGGGGCAGGAGGGCGTCCGGCCGGGAGGTGATGGTGGATTTGGCGTAGTACAGCTCGATGATCTTGTTGGAGCTGGCAAAGAACCGCTGCAGGTCGTTTAAGTGCATGCCCAGCATGCGCATGGGCTCCACCAGGGTCCAGGTCAGGCCGTTAAAGAGGGTGAAGGCCCCGATGGTGATGCGCCCATTGATGAGAAAGATGCCCCCCGCCAGCAGCACCGCCACGGAAAGGGACTGGGACAGGGTGTCCACATAGGGGCTGAATTTCAGCCACAAGAGCGAGGCCGTCTTGTTGGCCTGCTTATAGTCCCGGTTCTTTTCGTCGAAGCGCTCTTTCTCATACTCCTCCCGGGCAAAGGCCTTTACCACCCGGTTGCCCGCTATGTTCTCCTGGGCGGCGGTGTTCAGGCGGGAGAGCTTTTCCCGCAGCTCTACATAGAGGGGGTGCACCTGCCGGGAGAAGATGAGGGTGATGACGAAAATAAACGGGGTGACCGCCAGCATGGTCAGGGCAAAGAGCCAGTCGGTGGCAAAGAAGGTGATGGTGGTGGTGGTAAACAGCACCACACAGTGTATCAGCTGCCGGACCACCCAGCACACCGTGTGGCGGATCATATCCATGTCGCCGGTAAGGCGGGTCATCAGGTCGCCGGTGCGGTAGGCGCTGTAAAAGGCCTGGTCCTGCTCCTGCATGTTTTTGTAGAGGTCCCGGCGCAGGTCGTAGATGAGCTTTTGGGAGACGTTTTCATAGGTCATAATGGAAATGTACCCAAAGCCCGTGCGGAACAGGGTGAACCCCACCAGCACCGCCACCATAACGACCAGGCGGCGGACGGCGTCCTCCCCCACAGCGCCCGTCTCCTGAAGGGGGCGGAAGATGGTGTCCATAATGTAGGCGGTGATAGCGGAGTTGCCCAGCGCCAGCACCGCCAGCACCACAGTGGAGCATAAGGCGAACACGTACTTTTTGCGCAGGCCCTTCAGGCGGGCCCACAGCCATCTCAGTTGAAACATACACAATACCTCCCAGCCAAAGGCGGCGGTGTGATAGGGGCCCGGGGCCCCGCTTTTATAGCTCTGCCTATTATAGCCCTACTGTCTGAAAATGCAAGACAGTTTTGTGTGAATTTCAAATTTCAGCGAAATAACCGCATATGCCTGGGATCTTTGAGAAAGTTTTGGCAGGTTTCCTGCAAAAGGGAATGGAGCTTGGGCGTTCCCCGAAATATTTTTGATATCCTCAAATGGCTTCTAGTTACAAGGAAAAATGAGATAACATAGCATTTTTCTTTTTTGCGGGCATAAGGAAGCGCCTGCCTCACAAGGGGGCAGACGCTGTTTCTTATGCGTTTAGTGGCAGCCCGTGGCCTGGCATTTCCAGTAGGCGGTGGGGTCCGTGGGGTCCCAGGTGTGCCAGGAGGGGATCTTGATGCCCTGGGGCTTCTGCAGGGGGCCGCCGGTCTCCCAAGAGCTGATCTCAACATGGGTGCCCAGGGCGCAGTTGTCGAAGATCCATTTGGCGTCCGCGCAGCACATGCGGATGCACCCGGCGGAGCGGGTGTCGCCCAGGTGGTTGTACTCGCCCACCTCCAGGTTGAAGTTGTCATAGGTCCAGTTGGGCACCGAGTGGAACAGGTAGCTGCCCTGTATCTGGGTGCACCACTGGGCCCAGGTGCCGCCTATCATCTGCAGCCAGCGGTAGCGCATGGGGGTATTGAAGTTCCCCGTGGGCGTGCCGTACCCGCAGGAGGTGAGGATGGCCTTCACCGGCACGTTGTAGGGGCCCCCGGCGTACTCCCGGGCGTAGACGATGAGGTAGTTGGAGGGCTTGTACACCTTGATGAAGTAGGGCCCTGTGACCACGCCCAGGTTGGAGATGTCGTTCTGTATGACGCCGTTTACATAGTACCGCCGCCACACGCCCTCGCTCTTGAAGCCCGTGAAGGCGGCGCCGGTGCTGCCGTCGAAAATATACCGCACGCCGTCGATGGTCTGCTCTCCCCGCAAAAACTTCCGGGTGGCGCCGTCCAGGTAGTAGCGGTTGCCGTCCTCGTCGGTGACCCAGCCGCTCTGGGCGGTGCTCAGGTCCCGCTCATACTCGCCCCAGGCCTCGGCCCCGCCGGTCTTCTCATACTCGTGAGAGGTAGAGGCCTCTACGATATAGGGGTACATCCAGTCCCCGGGGAACACGTCGTAGAAGTTCTTCACGTCCGTGCGGCTGTCGGTAGCCGGGTCGATGGCCCGGCCCAGCATCTTGTTGAGGATGACCACGGCCTCTCCCCGCACGATGGGGTCGTCCGGGTGGAAGGTGCCGTCGGGCCGGCCGCTTACCCAGCCCTTTTTATAGGCGGTGGCGATGTAGGGGGCGTACCACATGTCCGCAGGCACGTCGCTGAAGGGGCACGGGCCCTCCTCCAGGGTGTCGCAGCTGACGGCCATTTTCACGAACTCCGCCCGGGTGATGGAGCGCATGCCGTCAAACCGCCCGTCAGAGCCCCCCAGCAGGATGCCGGCGGCGGCCATCTCCTGCACGGCCGGGGCGAACCAGTCCGTGGCCGCCACGTCGGGGAACACCGCGTCGCCGCCCACGGGCTCCCGCACCAGGTTGTAGAAAAGCTGGGCGGCTTCGCAGCGGCTCACGTTCTTAGTGGGCTTGAATGTCCCGTTTGTATAGCCGTTTATGTAGGCCTTGTGGGTGTCCGTCTGCAAAAACTGGGAAACCTCCCGGCTCCAGCGGGCGGTGTAGGCGGCGTCCGCCATGACGGGGGCCCCGCCGGGCTCGGCCTTATTGCCCTTTGCGTCATACCAGCCCAGCAGCTTTGCCTTGGGCAGTTCGGGTATGGCGGGCACGTCTTTTACATACTGCCCCTCCTCTACCGTGCGGGCCACCGTGCCGAAGCGCCCCATGTAGAAGGTCACCGTATAGGTGGGGGTCTCGGGCTCCTCCGGTTCCTCCGGGTCTTCGTCCGGCTCTCCGGGCTCCGGGTCCTCTGGGTCGTTGGGGGCGGGGCCGGGCTCCTCCCCCTGTGATTCCTCGGGCAGAAGGGGCGGGGCCTCCTGCTCCAGCAGCTTGTTAAGGGCCGAAAGAGCGCCCTCCGCCTTCACAGGGGGGGCCTCCAGGGCCAGGGCGGGGGTGCCTGCCAGCAGCAGGCCGCACAGCAGCGCGGAAGCGATCCGCTTAAAGGTCGTGGGGCGCTTGCCCCGGGAAAAATGGGCCATGTCCGTTAACTCCTTACCATCCGTGATGATTGATATGCAAGGGTCATTATACCATATATACGGGGAAAAAGAAAGACGTACTTTGGGGAATTGCAAAATTTTCCTGATGTGCTATAATAAAAGAAAATTTTAGTTAAAAGGAGCGATCCCTCATGGAAGAAAACGCCATGCTCAAGGCCATCTTAAACAGCTACCCCTACCCCATCGTGTTTGTGGACGACACCTACACCATCCGCTACATGAACCGCTATGCCCAGTACCACTATTATCAGGAGCGCGGCTATAAGGACCTGATTGGCAAAAGCCTCTTTGACTGCCACGACTATGAAAATTCCCGCAAGCACATCACGGCGGCCTTCGAAAAGATGAAAAGCGACGGCAAGGAGGCCTTCGTGGGGGTGAACCTGCGAAACCAGCGCATCTACATGCAGCCCGTGCGGGACGAGGAAGGGAAGCTCATCGGCTTTTTCGAGCGCTTTGAGCTCAATCAGCGCATAGATAAGCGCCTGTAACCCATGCAGTCCCAGCAAAAGAACCCCCTGCCCCCGGCGGAGAGGGAGCCCCAGGGCCTTCTCTCCCGGGCGCTCTCCTTTGTGCTGCCGGAAAGGGAAGCCCAGGCCGCGGCCCGGGCCCTTCTGCAGAAATACGGAACTCTCCCCCATGTGCTGGCCCTGCCCGGGGAAGAGCTGCAAAAGGAGCTGGGCCCCGGCGGGGACGCCGCCGCCCTTATGGAGGTCATGGGGCAGATCGCCCGGGCCAGCACAAAGCAGGGCAGCCGGGGGCCCGGCCGCATCTACGACACCCACTCGGCGGTGCAGGCCATGCACCCGCTGTTTATGGGCCTCTCTGGGGAGGCCATCGGCCTCATGGTGCTGGACGGCCGGGGCTACGTGCTCTTTAACGGCCTGGTGGCCCAAGGCTCTGTAAGCGAGGTGCCCATTTACGTGCGGGACCTGGTGCGCATGTGCATCGACTACGGCGCTGCCAGCGCCTTCATGGCCCACAACCACCCCAGCGGCAACCCCTTCCCCTCCCGCAACGACCTGGTGGCCACCCGCCAGGTGGAGCTGGCCCTTAGGGGCATCCACGTGGCGCTTTTAGACCACATCATCTACACGGAGGACGCCTACTTCTCCTTTGCGGAAACGCCCCTGTGGCAGGACACCCAGGCCGGCGTGCAGGAATACTTCACCCGCCAGTTGGAGATGGCCCGGGAGCAGGAACAGGAATACCTGCGGGGCGGGAAGAACAGCCTCCTCCCCTGACAGCAAAACAAAGCGCGGACCCTGTGGGAGGGCCGCTCTTCTCTTTTACTTTTTCACCTGGGTGGTGCAGCCGTTGCCGGTAAGGTTCACGTAGTTGCCGTCGTCCCGTATGCACACGATGAAATCGGGCTCATGCGCCCGCACATAGTCGCACAGGGACATTTCCTCGTAGTGCCGCAGGTCCAGGGCCCGGGTCTCGTTAAAGGACAGGTAGCAAAAGCACTCCACGGCGTTGGTGTAAGAGTCCCCGTAGATCAGCAGGTCCGGCAGCTCCGGCCGGTGGGTTTCTATGACGGTCTCGGCGATGTCGCCGCCCATGTAGTCCTCGGTGACGATGGCCGTGTCGTTTTCCGGCAGGTTCAGGGTCTTCGAGGGCACCTTTTCCCCGTTGTCGTACCGGTCAAAGGGCACCAGGCCGTCCGGGGAAAAGACCTCCAGGGTGTCCTTTATGGGGGTCAGGTCATAGATCTTCCGGTTGCGCGAGCCATAAAAAGGGTTCGGGAGGCGGTAGAAGGTAAAGCTTTCCTTCGGCACGGCCTCCACGCCCGCCAGGGCGCAGAGCTTCTCATAGACCTCCCAGCCCCCTGTGACGCCGAAGTGGTGATCCACCCGGAAGTACATGTCCTTTGTCAGGTACTCATGGCCGTCTATAAAGGGCACGCCCGCCGCCTCCAGGGCCTGGGCGAACTTCTCCCCCGTGGCCCTAAAGTACCCGGGGGTGTCCGAAAGGCAGTCAGGGTAAGCGTCCGCGAACATGGTGATCTGCCCCGGCACGCCCATGTAGAGCACCCGGCCCCCGTAGCTGTCCGCGGCCTCCTTCAGGGCTGTAAGCTCCGCCGCCGCCTGATTGATCTCCTCCTCGGAAGCACAGGGGGCGTACTTGGGGGCCACCACCGGCAAAAGGCTCCCCTGCCGGGGGAGGATGTCGTTGACGGCGGGCTTTTGCAGCACATATTTCTGGAAAACCGTGGCACCCTTCAGCATCTCGTTTCGCATGACCACGTGGTCCTTGTACCAAGTCTCGGCCTCCCCGAAGAACTGCCCCCCGAAAAGGGTCTCCCAGGTAAGGGCCGGGGCCTGTGCCAAAGTGCGGTTCTCGAAGATGGAGTACCCGCTCTTTGGGGAGAGCGCCGTGCCCAGGGGCAGGGCCAGCAGCAGGCAGGCCGCGGCCCCGATAAAAAGCAGGTCCAGTTTCTTTTTCATGGGCGGCTCCTTTTCAGAATCGGAAATAGATGAAGGGGTTAAAGGAGGTGTTCACAATGGAGCACAAACTCAGCACCAGCAGAAGCAGCGCCGCCGTGTTCCCCAGGGCGCAGGCCCAGGGCCTCTCCCCCAGGCGCTTCGAAAGCCAGGGCCCTATGGGCATAGAGAACACCCCCGCCAGAAGCAGCTCGGGCCCGTACTGCCACAGATACCACAGGGCCGAATCTCCCTGGGCCTGGACGTTGGGGTGATAGCAGAACATCTGGCCTATATAGGCGGCGATCTGCGGCAGGGACCCGCCGTTAAAGATCACCCACCCCACGAGGATGAGCGCCAGGGCGTACACGCGCCCTATGAAGGCCGGGGCCCTGTCCAGAAGATCTTTTAAGAAAAGCTTCTCCAGAATCAGCAGCGCCGCGTAGTAGAGCCCCCACAGAAGGAAATTCCACTGGGCCCCGTGCCACAGGCCCGTCAGGCCCCAGACCATGAGAAGGTTCACCATCTGCCGGAAAAGCCCCTTCCGGTTGCCCCCCAGGGGGATGTAGAGGTAATCCCGAAACCAGGTGGAAAGAGAAATGTGCCACCGCCGCCAGAACTCCGTAATGGACCGGGACAGGTAGGGGTAATCGAAGTTTTCCAGGAAATGGAAGCCGAACACCCGCCCCAGGCCGATGGCCATGTCCGAGTAGCCGGAGAAGTCGAAGAAGATCTGAAAGGCGTAGGCCACAGCCCCCAGCCACGCCAGGGCCGTGGAGCGGTCCCCGCTTTCCATGGAGAAGACAATGGACGCCAGCTCCCCCAAAGGGTTTGCCAGCAGCATCTTTTTCCCCAGGCCCCAGATGAACCGCCGAAGGCCCAGGGCGGCGTCCGCTATGGTCTCTTTGCGGTCTGTGAGCTCCTTGGCGATGGTCTCATACCGCACGATGGGCCCGGCCACCAGCTGGGGGAACAGGGAAATGTATGTGGCCACATACAGCAAGTTCCGCTGGGCGGGCACCCGGCCCCAGTAGACGTCGATCACATAGCTCATGCCCTGGAAGGTGAAAAAGGAGATGCCGATGGGCATGACGATCCCCGAAAGGGGCAGGGTGAGGGAAAAGAAGCGGTTGAGGTTTGAAAGGAGGAAGTCTGTGTACTTGTAGACGATTAAGAGGCCCAGATTAAAACCCGTGCCCAAAATGAGGAAAAGCCGCCTGCCCCCGCCCTTTGCCCAGCCGATGAGGAGGGCGCACAGGTAGTTTACAAGGATGGAAAGGAGCATGAGCACAAGGTTTTTGGGCTCCCCCACAAAGTAGAAAAAGAGGCTCGACAGAAGCAGCACCCCGTTGCGCAGAGGCTTTGGCGCCGCGAAGTACAAGAGCAGCACCAGGGGCAGGAACATCCCCATATACAGCATGCCGGAAAAGACCATGGTCCGCCCCCCTTTTTCAAAAAATATCAAACCGGGAATATCAAACCGGTGAGCCCGCGGGCCCGCCGGTTGGGTGTTTATCCGCTATTCCTTCTCCTGCACAGGCAGGTCCTTCACAATGAGAAGCCGCGACAGCCGCTGGTCCTCGATCTTCAGCACGGTCACCGTCAGCCCCGCCACGTGCACCTGGGGCCGCTCGCCCTCCTTGGGTATGCGCCCCAGAAGCTCCGTCACAAGGCCCGCGATGGTGTCGTAGTCGCCCTCGGGCAGCTCCGCCCCCACCAGGTCCGCCACCTCGTCGATGGCGGCGGAGCCGTCTACGGTAAAGGCCCGCTCGGACAGGCGGAAGAACTCGTCCTCCTCGTTGTCGTACTCATCCTGTATGTTGCCCACAATGGACTCCATCAGATCCTCCAGGGTGATGAGCCCCGCCGTGCCGCCGTACTCGTCCACCACGATGGCGATCTGTATCTTGCGCTCGGTCATTTCTGTAAAGAGGGAGCTGCACTTCTTCGTCTCGGGGATAAAGTACGCCGGCCGCATGAAGTCCGTAAGGGACAGGCCCTCCGGCACTTCATTTCCCACATAGGGCAGAAGGTCCTTGGCGTAGCAGATGCCCACCACCGAGTCGATGTCCTCATGGTACACCGGTATGCGGGAGCAGCCGTGCTCCACGGCGGCGTCCACCAGCTCCTGTATGGGGGAGATGTCCTCCACGGCGATGATATCCGTGCGGTGGGTCATGGTCTCCCCGGCGGTGGTGTCGTTAAAGTCCAGGATGTTGGCGATCATATCCTTTTCGTTCTCTTCTATGACGCCCTTTTCCTCCCCCTTGTCCACCATCTGCAGAATCTCCTCCTCGGTGAGGGCGTCCTCCAGGGCGTGGGGGTCGATGTGAAAGAGCCGCAGCAGGCCGTTTGCAATCACCGTGGAGAGCAGCAGCAGCGGCCGCGCCAAACACGAGAGCCCCCAGATAAGCGAGGCCCAGCGGTTCGCGAAGGCCTCCGCCCCGTGGCGGGCGCTCTTTTTGGGCAGAAGGTCCCCAAAAAGGAAGAAAATGAGCATATAGCAAAGGCTCACCAGCAGGCAGGAGAACACCGGCGTCTTCTGCAAAAGGGGCAGGCCTTCATACAAAGGCCGCCAGAAGCCCCCCACACAGAAGCTGAGCCCCAGAAGCCCGCAGAAGAACAGCCCCACCTGCAGGGGGGTCACGGCGCTGTTCTGGGCCTGCAGCACCTTTAAGAGGGCCCGGGCCTTTTTGCTGCCGGCGTCCGCGTCCTTTTTCACCTGGGCGGGCGACAGGCACCCCACCGCGGATTCCCCCGCGGCATACAGCGCCGCCGTCAGCAGGCTGAGGACTGTGCAAATGGTGGAAACGGCCAATGTACCGTCAGGTTCCGGAGGCATGAAAAGGAAACTCCCTTCAAGAGTAAGATTTTCTCTATTTTACTAAAAACGGGAAGGTTTGTCAATTCCCTTAAAGCTCCGCCGGGAAATAGGCGCTGGTGCCAGCGTAAAGGCCCCTTTCGTCCCGTATTTCTATGCGGAACCACCCTTCCTTCCCCGTAAGGGGGAATTGGGCCTCTGTAATCGTCTGCCCTCTTGGGGCCAGCTTTTTATAACAGTCCCGGCCCTTTTGTATGACAAAGATCTTTTCTGCAGGGGAGGTCTTCACCTTCAGCACCCCGTCTTCTACCCGCAGGCCCTTGATCTCGGGCCCCATGGACCAATAGAACCGGCCCGCCCGCAAAGCCTCTATGACGCTCTCATAGGCGAGCTTCTCCGCGGCGATCTGCACGAAGCCCCCGAAGGAGTCGTTTAAGGGGTCCGTAAAAGGCACCCGGTCGTGGTTGTCGTCAGCAGACAGGGCAAAGAGCCGCTGGCCCGCCCGCAGCATTTCGTCATAGGCCTGGGGGTGGAAGCCGTAGAGGCCGTCGTGCTCGCAGCCGTAATTGAAGATCTCCATGGCGAAGAGCCCCCTGAGCCCCGCGTAGTCGTTGTAGTTCTGCAAAGACCAGTAGGGGTGGTTGTAGCACACCAGAAAGCCCAGCTGGTTCATGCGGTCAATGTACTCGTTCAGGGAGGCCATGTCCCCGTATCGCCGGGGCGGGCGGGGGCTTTGGGCCTTTTCCGCCTGGTTTTTCTCCGGGTCCGTGTCGTAAAGGTTCAAATGATAGGTGCGCTGGTCCGGCCAGCAGCCGGGGCCGGTCTCAAAGTCGCAGCACTCCGTCTCATAGGCCGCCAGGGCCAGGAAGTTTTCGTCGTCCAGCTCCCTGTGCCAGCGGTAGCGCTCGTGGTCCGTGAAGGCCACGATGGAGTACCCCCGGGCCTTGTAGGCCTCCTTGATCTCCTCAGGCGTCAGCTCCCCGTCGGAGATGGTGGTGTGGCAGTGGAGATTCGCTTTGTAATAGCCCGTTTCGGGCAGTAAGATTTTGTCGTCCAGTTTCATGGAAGGTCCTCCTTTTTGTTTTCTCAGAGCCCCAGCATCCCCCTCAGGTACTGCCCCGTGTACGACCCCTCGACCCGGGCCACCTCCTCGGGGGTGCCCTGGGCCACGATGCGCCCGCCGCGGCTGCCGCCCTCGGGGCCCAGGTCGATGATGTGGTCGGCGGTCTTAATCAGGTCCAGGTTGTGCTCGATGACCACCACGGTGTTTCCCGCGTCCACCAGGCGCTGCAGCACCTCGATGAGCCGGTGCACGTCGGCGATGTGCAGGCCCGTGGTGGGCTCGTCCAGGATATAGATGGTGCGGCCCGTAGGGCGCTTGGAGAGCTCGGTGGCAAGCTTCACCCGCTGGGCTTCGCCCCCTGACAGGGTGGTGGCGGGCTGGCCGATCTTCACGTACCCCAGGCCCACGTCCTGCAATGTCTGCAGGCGGCGGGCAAGCTTCGGGATGTCCCTGAAGAAGTCCAGGCCCTCCTCCACGGTCATCTCCAGCACGTCGTAGATGTTCTTGCCCTTATACTTCACTTCCAGTGTCTCCCGGTTGTAGCGGTGGCCCTTGCAGACCTCGCAGGGCACGTACACGTCCGGCAGAAAGTGCATTTCGATGCAGATGATGCCGTCTCCCTGGCAGGCCTCGCACCGGCCGCCCTTTACGTTAAAGGAGAAGCGCGACGCGGTGAAGCCCCGCATTTTGGCCTCTTGGGTGCTGGCAAAGAGGGCCCGCACGTCGTTAAAGAGCCCGGTGTAGGTGGCGGGGTTCGAGCGGGGCGTGCGGCCTATGGGCGACTGGTCGATCTGTATGACCTTGTCGAGATATTCCAGGCCCCGTATCTCCTTGTGGGCCCCGGGGTGGGTGTGGGCCCGGTTCAGGTCCGCGGCCAGCTTCTTATATAAGATCTCGTTTACCAGAGACGATTTCCCCGACCCCGACACCCCGGTGACGCACACCAGCTCCCCCAGGGGGATCTTCACGTTGATCTTCTGCAGGTTATTCTGGGCGGCGCCCCGCACTTCTAAGAAGTTCCCGTTGCCGGGGCGGCGCTTTTCGGGCACCTCCACCTTTTTCTTCCCGCTGAGGTACTGGCCGGTGATGGAGCCCTTACACTTCTCGATGCCCTTCACGGGCCCGGCGTAGATGATGTCCCCCCCGTGCACCCCGGCCCCCGGGCCCACGTCCACAATGTAGTCGGCGGCGCGCATGGTGTCCTCGTCGTGCTCCACCACGATGACCGTGTTGCCCAGGTCCCGCAGGCGCTTCAGGGTGCCCAGCAGCTTGTGGTTGTCCCGCTGGTGCAGGCCGATGGAGGGCTCGTCCAGGATATAGAGCACCCCCATCAGGGAGGAGCCGATCTGGGTGGCCAGGCGTATACGCTGGCTCTCGCCGCCGGAGAGGGTGCCCGAGGAGCGGGAAAGGGTCAGGTACTCGAGCCCCACGCTCTGCAGAAAGCCTAAACGGGACTTTATCTCCTTCACAATGGGCGCGGCGATCATGCTCTCCCGCTCTGTGAGGGTCAGGGCGTTTACGAACTCCAGTGCTTCCGTCACGGACTTATCGCAGAACTCGCTGATATTGAGCCCCCCCACGGTGACGCCCAGGCTTTCCGGGGAGAGCCTGCGGCCGTGGCAGGCGTCGCAGGGCACGGCGCTCATGTAGCCCTCTATCTCCTCTTTTATCCAGTTGGAGGAGGTCTCCCGGAAGCGCCGCTCCAGGTTGTTGATGACGCCCTCGAAGGGGGCCTGGTACACGCCGGTGCCGTACTCGCCGGTGCGCCTGAGCTTTATCTTCTCCCCCTTGGTGCCGTAAAGCAGCACGTCTACGATCTCCTCCGGCAACTCCCCTATGGGCGTGTCCAAAGAGAAGCCGTAGTGCTCAGAGAGGCCCTTCATGTACATGGCGGCGATGGTGCTGCCCTCCATGGCCCAGCCACTGGCCTTCAGGCCCCCCTTGTTGATGGAGAGCCGGTTATCGGGGATGATGAGCCGGGGGTCCACCTTCATGAAGACACCAAGGCCCGTGCACTTCTTGCAGGCCCCGGCAGGGTTATTGAAGGAGAACATGCGGGGGCTCAGCTCCTCCACGCTGACGCCGTGCTCGGGGCAGGCATAGTTCTGGGAGAAGGTGATGTCCTCCCCATCCAGCACGTTTACCACCACGATGCCCCCCGTAAGCCCCGAGGCCACCTCGATGGAGTCCGCCAATCGCGAGCGCACGTCCTCCTTTATGACCAGCCGGTCCACCACGATCTCGATGGTGTGCTTCTGGTTCTTGTTGAGGCCGATGGGCTCGTTAAGGTCATAGAGCAGCCCGTCCACCCGGGCCCGCACGAAGCCCGACTTCCGGGCGTTCTCGAACTCCTTCTGGTGCTCGCCCTTTCTCCCCCGCACCACCGGGGCCAGCACCTGTATCCGGGTCTTTTCCGGCAGAGAGAGCACCTGGTCCACGATCTGGTCTACCGTCTGCTGCTTGATCTCCCGCCCGCAGATGGGGCAGTGGGGGATGCCGATGCGGGCGTATAAAAGCCGCAGGTAGTCGTATATCTCCGTCACTGTGCCCACGGTGGAGCGGGGGTTCTTGGACGTGGTCTTCTGGTCGATGGAAATGGCCGGGGAGAGCCCGTCTATCATGTCCACGTCGGGCTTTTCCATCTGCCCTAAGAACATGCGGGCGTAAGAGGAAAGGCTCTCCACGTACCGCCGCTGCCCCTCGGCGTAGATGGTGTCAAAGGCAAGGCTCGACTTCCCCGACCCCGAAAGCCCCGTAAGCACCACCAGCTTGTCCCGGGGTATCTCCACGTCGATATTTTTCAGGTTGTGCTCCCTGGCCCCGTGCACTACGATTTTGTCTAGGCTCATCTTCTTTCCCCTTTCTTTTCTTTACCACGGCCGGGCTTTCCCCGTCCATCCCTTTTCCTTCCAGTACCTGGCATCCGCCGGGTTGCCGCCCCGCTTATAAGCCAGACGCATAGCGGCAAAGACAGCTTTCGTCTTCAGCCCCGGCTTCACGCGCCCCTGCCGCCGCTTTATCTTCTCCGCCAGCGCGGAAAGCTTCTTTTCCGCCTTCCGCTTTTTCTTTTGGCTCACTCTTTCCCAGCCGGTCTCCATCACGGCCATGCCGAATTTATACGTGCGCCCCACGCCCCACCAGAAAGTGCTGTGGGCCATGTCCTTGTTGGCGCTGCCCATGCCCGCCCCCGCCGCCGTGGAGAGGCACACCGCCTGCTTCGGGAACATGGAGCTCTCGGGCCTGTGCACCATCCACCGCCAGCCGTAGTGATCCAAGAGGGCCTTCATAGCCCCGGTGCAGTGGTACACATACACGGGGCTGGCCAGAATGAGCACGTCCGCCCCGTCTATGGCCCGGGTGACGGGCGAAAGCTTCTCGTAGTGGGGGCACTTTTCTTCCGATTCCATAAAGCACCTGGTGCACCCCGTGCAGAATTCCCCAAAGTCCCGGGGGAGGAAAAACTCCGTGACCTCTCCTCCCAGCTTTTCCCCCAGCATCCGCGCCAGATGATAGGTGGAGCCCTTGTGGCTCTGCCCGTGGAGTATCGTGATTTTCATGCGCTTTACCTCCCTTTGCGGCTCCTGGGCAGCGGCGCGTGCCCAGCGCCCTGCCCTTCTAATTCCCTGATCTTATCCCGCAGGTACGCCGCGTGCTCGAACTCCAGAAGCTTTGCCGCGGCCTTCATTTCCTTGGTGTACTGCTGGATAAGGGCCTGGCGCTCGGCGGGGGTGTAGCGCTTCTTCTTTTTCTTCCCGTCCTCCTTGTGGGTAGAGATCTCCAGGATCTCCGCCACGTTCTTAGAAATGGTCTTGGGGGTGATGCCGTGCTCCTCGTTATACCGCTGCTGAATGCCCCGGCGGCGCTCGGTCTCGGTGATGGCGTACTCCATAGAGGGCGTCACCTCGTCGGCGTACATGATGACCTGCCCCCCGGCGTTGCGGGCCGCCCGGCCGATGGTCTGTATCATGGACCGCCCGCTGCGCAGGAACCCTTCCTTGTCCGCGTCCAGAATGGCCACCAAAGACACCTCCGGGATGTCCAGGCCCTCTCTGAGCAGGTTGATGCCCACCAGCACGTCGAACTCGCCCAGCCGTAAATCCCGTATGATCTCCATGCGCTCCACCGTGTCGATGTCGTGGTGCATGTACCGCACCTTTATGCCGTAGCCCTCCAAAAAGCCCGTCAGGTCCTCGGCCATCTTCTTTGTCAGGGTGGTCACAAGGACCCGCTCGCCCTTTTCCGTGCGCAGGTTGATTTCGCTAATCAGGTCGTCGATCTGCCCGTCCGTGGGCTTCACGGTGATTAAGGGGTCTAAAAGCCCCGTGGGCCGTATGACCTGCTCCACCACCTGGGCCGACTTCTCCAGCTCCAAATCCCCCGGCGTGGCGCTGACGAACACCGCCTGGTTGATGTGCCCGTAGAACTCGTCGAAGTTCAGGGGCCGGTTGTCAAAGGCCGAGGGCAGCCGGAAGCCGTACTGCACCAGCTGCTCCTTCCGGGCCCGGTCCCCGGCGAACATACCCCGCACCTGGGGCAGCGTCACGTGGGATTCGTCCACGAACAGCAGGAAGTCGTCGGGGAAATAGTCCAAAAGCGTGAAGGGCGCGCTGCCCGGCTCTCTTCCCGAGAGCACCCGGGAGTAGTTCTCTATCCCCTTGCAGAAGCCGATCTCCATGAGCATCTCCATGTCGTACCGGGTGCGCTGCTCGATGCGCTGGGCCTCTATGAGCTTGCCCTGCTCCTTGAAGAACGCCGCCTGGGCTTCCATCTCCTCATGCAGGTCGGCGATGGCCTTCTCCATCTTGTCACGGGGCACGATGTAATGGGAGGCCGGGTAGATGGCAATGTGCCCCAGGTCCGAGAGCACGTCGCCGGTGAGGGGGTTAAACTCCCGGATGCGCTCGATTTCGTCCCCGAAAAACTCCACCCGCACCGCCTTGTCGCTGGACTCCGCCGGAAAAATCTCCACCACGTCCCCCCGCACCCGGAACTTGTTGCGGATAAAGTTGATGTCGTTTCGCTCATACTGCAGCTCCACCAGCTTTTTTAAGAGCTGGTCCCGCTCCAGCTCCTTACCCGGCCGCAAAGAGATGACCATGGTGCGGTAGTCTATGGGGTCGCCCAGGCTGTAGATGCAGGAAACAGACGCCACGATGATCACGTCCCGCCGCTCGGAAAGGGCGCAGGTGGCGCTGTGGCGCAGCTTGTCTATCTCGTCGTTTATGGCCGAGTCCTTCTCGATATAGGTGTCCGTCTGGGCGATGTACGCCTCGGGCTGGTAGTAGTCGTAGTAGCTGACGAAGTACTCCACCGCGTTCTCCGGGAAAAACTCCCGGAACTCCGAGCACAGCTGGGCGGCCAGGGTCTTGTTGTGGGCCAGCACCAGGGTGGGCCGGTTTAAGCGCGCAATGACGTTTGCCATAGTGAACGTCTTGCCCGAGCCGGTGACGCCCAGAAGGGTCTGTTCCTTATCCCCCCGCTCTATGCCCCGCACCAGCCGCTCGATGGCCTCTGGCTGGTCGCCGGTGGGCGCAAAGGGAGAGACGAGCTTGAAAGCGTCCTTTCGCATATCCATCGCCCCTTTCTTATCTGAATACTCAGTGTAGCACAAATGTTCCCTCTTGTCAATGAGGGAACATGGGGGAAATAAGGTTGCGAAATCCCGCCGCATAGTGTATAATAGGTTGCCCGGAACTTTTACTTTGCTATAGAAACGAGAGGTTGTCACTATGAAAAAAAGAAGCATCGCCGTCCTTTTCGGCGGCAAGTCCTCAGAGCACGAGGTTTCTTTGATGTCGGCCCAGTCCGTTTTTGACAATCTGGACCCGGAAAAGTATGACATATATAAAGTTTTCATCTCCAAAGAGGGCCGGTGGTTCCTGCGCTCCGGCGAAAAAGAGGAGCCCGCCTTCCTCTCCCCGGACCCCACGGTCCACGGCCTTGCGGTGCTGGGGGAGTGCCCCCGCACCATTCCCATCGACTGCGTGTTCCCGGTGCTCCACGGCAAAAACGGCGAGGACGGCACCCTGCAGGGCTTACTTACCCTTTCGGGCATCCCCTATGTGGGCTGCGACACAGAGGCCTCCGCCCTGTGCATGGATAAGGCCGTGACCCACAGCCTCCTTACCGCCGCGGGCATCGAGCAGGCCCATTATCTGTGGTTCTACGCCGACCGCTTTGATTGCGCCCCTGACACCATCAAGAATAAAATCTGCGCCCGCTTTGACTTCCCCATCTTCGTGAAGCCCGCAAACGCCGGCTCCTCCGTAGGCGTCAGCCGGGTGGATTCCCCCGAGGGCCTGGACGAGGCCATCCGCAAGGCTATGAAGGAAGACGGCAAGATCCTCGTGGAAGAAGGCATACGGGGCCAAGAGGTGGAGTGCGCCGTGCTGGGGAACCGCCAGGACGCACAGGCTTCCATCGTAGGAGAGATCGGGGCCTCGGCGGAATTCTACGACTACGACGACAAATACGTAAACGGCACCAGCCAGCTCTACATCCCCGCCCGCATCCCGGAGGAGGTGTCCGGCAAGATCCGGGAGACCGCCGTGCGGGCCTACCGTTGGCTGGGCTGCTCGGGGCTTGCCAGGGTGGACTTCTTTGTGACCGAGGGGGAGCAGAAAGTGGTCTTAAACGAGCTCAACACCCTGCCGGGCTTTACCTCCATCAGCATGTACCCCAAGCTCTGGATGGCCATGGGCTATACCTACGGCCAGCTTCTTGACAGGCTCATTGAGCTTGCCTTTTCCCGCGCGGGGCAATAAGGGGGTGGGGTGATGGATAACCGTCCCATCGGGGTCTTTGATTCGGGCCTGGGGGGGCTCACCGCCGTGAAGGAGCTGGAGAAGATCTTACCGGAGGAGAGCATCGTCTACTTTGGCGACACCGGCCGGGTGCCCTACGGGAGCAAGAGCCGGGAGACCGTGCGCCGGTACGCCGCCCAGGACATGGCCTTTCTCATCCGTCACGACGTAAAGGCCGTGCTGGCCGCCTGCGGCACCGTGAGCTCTACCAGCGCCGACATCGGGAAGAAGCTGCCCGTGCCCTATTTTGACGTGATAGGCCCCTCTGCCAAAGCCGCCGCCGGTAAGACCCGCAATAAAAAGATCGGCGTCATCGGCACCTCCGCCACCATCCGCAGCGACGCCTACCGCAAGGCCCTGCTGGCCATCGACTACAAACTGGAGGTGTACTCGCAGCCCTGCCCGCTCTTTGTGCCCTTAGTAGAAAACGCTTTTATCTCCCCCCAGGAGGAGGTAACGAGGCTCATAGCCCAGCGGTACTTAGGCCCCATGCGGGAGGCCGGGGTGGACACCCTGATTTTGGGCTGCACCCACTACCCCATCATCAGCGCCATTATCGGCGGGGTCATGGGCCGGGGGGTCAGTCTTATCGACTCCGGCCGGGAGGCGGCTTTGGCCCTGGCCCGGCGCTTAGAAGAGGAAGACCTGCTGTGCAGCGGGGAAGGGCCCCGGCAGGCGGCCTTTTACGTCACCGACGAGCTGGAGAACTTCACCGGCGTGGCGGAGCTCTTTCTGGGCCACAGCGTAGAGGGGCGCACAGAGCGCATCCGCATAGAAAACACATGAGCTTATAGGCTCGGGGACGTGGAAAGGAGATATTATTATGTTAAAGGACGACTATAATATCAGCATCACCGGGCGGCAGCTGTACGACGCGCAGGACCGTGGGGAGGTGACCCTGAGCACCACGGGCACCTACACCCAGCGGGGCGGCAAGCAGTTCATCGCCTACAAGGAGTACGACGAGGACGACCCCCGGCTCTCCCACACCGCCGTGCTGAAGGTGGAGCCCGGCAAGGTCACCATGATCCGCCAGGGCTCGTCCACCCGGCTCATCCTGGAGGAGGGCAAGCGCCACCTGTGCCTGTACGATACGGGCTTCGGGTCTTTGACCGTGGGGGTGTTCACAAGCTGTCTCAAGGTGGCCCTGGGCCGCGAGGGCGGCGAAATGGACATCCGCTACACCCTGGACATCGACTCGAACCTTTCCAGCCAGAACGAGCTGACCATAAAGGTCTCCCCCCAGCCCAGGCCCCGCCTTCTGGAGGAGCAGCCGTAAAGCATAAAGCAAGCCGCTGACTGCATGGCAGCCGGCGGCTTTTTCTTTTTATTTTACTTTATGGTCCCCAAAAACCGCAGGAAGGCTCCCTTTCCTTCCCCATCCCGCCGGTAGACCCCGGCGTGCTCCAGGACTTTGGCGAAGACCAAACCGGTCTCTTTTTTCACGATTTCCAGGGCATTTTCAGCCGTTATGGTGTACTTTTCCGCGAATTCCTCCGCCCACTCCGCGTGTGGCTTTGTCAATTCGTTGGCCCGCAGGCCCACGCCCTTTGCCAGCGCCTCGGCCACAGCGGAGAGCTCGTCCTTCAAGCGCGGCGGCAGCACCGCCAGGCCCATGACCTCGATAAGGCCGATATTTTCCTTCTTGATGTGGTGCAGCTCCGCGTGGGGGTGGTATAGCCCTAACGGATGTTCTTCCGTAGTCAAATTATTCCGCAGCACCAGGTCTAATTCGAAATCCTCCCCCCTGCGCCGGGCGATGGGGGTGATGGTGTTGTGGGGCTCGCCGCCGGTCTCGGCAAAGATGACAGCGCTTTCGTCCGTGTAGCCCCGCCAAGCCTGCAGGATGCGGTCGGCCAGCTCCACTAAGCGCCCGGGCTCTTTGCAGGTGAGGCGCACCACGGACAGGGGCCACTTGACGATGCCCGCCTGTACGTCCTCAAAGCCGGGGAAGGTGAAAGCTGTCTCCATGGGGGCACGCTCCATGGGGAAGGTGTACCGCCCGCCCTGGAAGTGGTCATGGGCCAAAATCGAGCCGCCCACGATGGGCAGGTCGGCGTTGGAGCCCACGAAATAGTGGGGGAACTGGGCGATGAAATCCAGCAGCTTCTGGAAGCACGCCCGGTCGATCTTCATGGGGGTGTGCCGGGAATTAAAGCAGATGCAGTGCTCATTATAGTAGACGTAGGGCGAGTATTGCAGGAACCAATCTTCCCCGTTGATGGTCAGGGGGATGACGCGGTGGTTCTGCCGGGCGGGGTGGTTGA
>CANRZD010000018.1 GCA_947644325.1 uncultured Clostridia bacterium | reverse complement strand
GGGCCGAGGCCCTGCGCGAGATGTCCGGCCGTCTGGAAGAGATGCCCGGCGAAGAAGGCTACCCCGCCTACCTGGGCAGCCGTTTGGCCCAGTTCTACGAGCGGGCCGGCCGCGTCATGACCCTGTGCAGCGGCGACCGGGAAGGCGCCTTGTCCGTTATCGGCGCCGTGTCGCCCCCTGGCGGCGACATTTCCGAGCCTGTCTCCCAGGCCACCCTGCGCATTGTGAAGGTGTTCTGGAGCCTTGACTCCGCCCTGGCCTACAAGCGCCACTTCCCGGCCATCAACTGGCTTACGAGCTACTCCAACTACATGGACACCATGCAGGACTGGTTCAACCAGAACGCCGGGGAAAACTGGATCGAGCTGCGCAACAAGCTCATGCGCCTTCTGCAGGACGAGTCGGAGCTGGAGGAGATCGTGCAGCTGGTGGGCATGGACGCCCTTTCGGCCCCTGACCGGCTGAAGCTGGAGGCCGCAAGGTCCATCCGCGAGGACTTCCTGCATCAGAACGCCTTCGACGAGGTGGACACCTACACGTCCCTGGAGAAGCAGCACGACATGATGGAGCTCATCATCGCCTACTATGAGAAGGCCGCCGAGGCATTGAACGAGGGCGCGGACATCAACACCCTCATCGACCTGCCCGTGCGCGAGCAGATCGGCCGCTTCAAGTACACGGAGCCGGAGAAGGTCAAGGAGGTCTTTGAGCAGGTCCTCAAACAGCTGGAGCAAGAACTTTATGACGCCAAACAGGCAAAGGAGGAATTCTGATGCCAAAGGAATATAGGACGATCCAAGAAGTGGCCGGCCCCCTGATGCTGGTGCGGGACGTGGAGAACGTGGCCTATGACGAGCTGGCCGAGATCGAGCTCTTTAGCGGTGAAAAGCGCCGCTGCAAGGTGCTGGAGATAAACGAGGGCAACGCCCTGGTGCAGCTCTTTGAAAACTCCACTGGCATTAACCTCAGCAATTCCAAGGTGCGCTTCTTGGGCCGCAGCATGGAGCTGGGTGTCAGCGAGGACATGCTGGGCCGCGTGTTCGACGGCCTGGGCCGCCCCATTGACGGCGGGCCGGACATCCTGCCCGACCACAGGGCCGACATCAACGGCCTGCCCATGAACCCCGCCGCCAGAAACTACCCCCAGGAGTTTATCCAGACGGGCGTTTCGGCTATTGACGGCCTGAACACCCTGGTGCGCGGGCAGAAGCTGCCCATCTTCTCGGCCTCCGGCCTGCCCCACGCCCAGCTGGCGGCGCAGATTGCCCGCCAGGCCAAGGTGCGCGGCACCAACGACCCCTTCGTGGTGGTCTTCGCGGCCATGGGCATCACCTTCGAAGAATCCAACTTCTTCGTGGAGAGCTTCAAGGAGACGGGCGCCATCGACCGCACGGTGATGTTTGTGAACCTGGCAAACGACCCGGCCGTAGAGCGCATCGCCACCCCCCGCATGGCTTTGACGGCCGCGGAGTATCTGGCCTTTGAAAAGAACTACCACGTGCTGGTCATCCTCACGGACATTACGAACTACGCCGACGCCCTGCGGGAGGTTTCCGCCGCCCGCAAGGAAGTGCCCGGCCGCCGCGGCTACCCCGGCTACATGTACACGGACCTTGCCCAGATGTACGAACGCGCCGGCCGCCAGAAGGGCAAGACGGGCTCCATCACCATGATCCCCATCCTGTCCATGCCGGAAGACGACAAGACCCACCCCATCCCCGACCTGACCGGGTACATCACAGAGGGGCAGATCATTTTGAGCCGCGAGCTGTACCGCAAGAACATCTCGCCGCCCATTGACGTGCTGCCCTCCCTGTCCCGTCTGAAGGACAAGGGCATCGGCGAGGGCCGCACCCGGGCCGACCACGCCGCCACCATGAACCAGCTCTTCGCCGCCTATTCCCGCGGCAAGGACGCCAAGGAACTGATGGTGGTGCTGGGCGAAGCCGCCCTGACGGAGATCGACAAGCTGTACGCTACGTTTGCCGACGCCTTCGAGACCGAGTATGTCTCCCAGGGGTACGATTCCAACCGGGACATCGAGGAGACCCTGGACCTGGGCTGGAAGCTTCTGTCCATCCTGCCCAGGAGCGAGTTAAAGCGCATCAACGACAAGTTCCTCGACCAGTATTACGGAAAGGTGTGATGACCCTTGGCCGGCACACAGATCAACCCCACCCGTATGGAGCTGACCCGCCTGAAAAAGAAGCTCACCACCGCCACCCGGGGCCACAAGCTCTTAAAGGACAAGCGCGATGAGCTCATGCGCCAGTTTTTGGACAAAGTGCGGGAAAACAAGCGCCTGCGGGAGCGTGTGGAGGAGGGCATCCGGGCCGCCAACAAGAACTTCCTGCTGGCAAGGGCCGGCATGCAGGACCCGGTGCTGAACACCGCCCTGCTGGCCCCCAAGCAGCGGGTCTCGCTGGAGAGCGAGGCGGAAAACGTCATGAGCGTGGAGATACCGAAATTCACGTTCAAGACCCGCACGCCGGATGAGAACGACATCTTCTCCTACGGCTTCGCTTTCACGTCCAGCGACCTGGACGGGGCGGTGCAGTCTTTGGCAGATGTGTTCCCGGATATGCTGGCCCTGGCCGAGTGCGAGAAGGGTTGCCAGCTGATGGCGGTGGAGATTGAAAAGACCCGCCGCCGGGTCAACGCCCTGGAGCACGTGATGATCCCTGAGCTGCAGGCGAACATCAAGTACATCTCCATGAAGCTGGACGAGAACGAGCGTTCCACCCAGATCCGCCTGATGAAGGTCAAGGACATGATGCTGAAGGAAGCCCATGGCTACGAGGACCCTCTGAACGAATAAGGACCGCAAAAAAGGAGCGGCAGGCTTTTACCCCTGCCGCCCTCTTTTTTTATTCCTCGGCGAACTGATCCTTGCCCAGGCCGCACAGCGGGCACACCCAGTCCTCGGGGATGTCCTCGAACTTGGTGCCGGGGGCGATGCCGTTGTCCGGGTCGCCCAGGGCCGGGTCATAGCGGTAGCCGCAGGCTTCGCATACGTAGACCATGGTCTCAGCCTCCTTTTCTTTTTGATAAGCCTATGATATGTCAGTTTCCTGTTTTTATTATTCCCTTGGGGAACTATATGCAGGAATTTCTTTTTTGCACTTTCCTTATATTTTTTCACACGATTTCTATTGACATTTTGGTGGTTCCGTAGTAAGATAGCTTTAAGAGAAATTATTCAATCAGGAGGAATCATTATGAAACTCGGTATCATTTCGCCCGCCGAAGTCCAGAGCTTTGACCACGCCAAAGAGCTGGGCCTGGACTTTGTGGAATTCGACTGCAACCCCCCCGGCTACTTCGGCAAGCCCATCCCGGAGCTCCAGGCCATACAGGCCGACCTGAAGGCCGCCAGCGAGCGCACCGGCGTAGAGGTGGGTGCCGTAGGCCGCTGGGCCAGCCGCATCCTGGATGAAAAGGGCCAGGTCATCCCCGAGGAGTGGGAGGCCGTGAAGGCCATCATCGACTTCGGCGCGTACCTGGGCGCCAAGTACTACCTGTGCAGCTGTGCCTATGTGAAGGAGATCTCTTACTACCAGAACATCACCTGCGCCATCAAGGTCCTCAAGGACATCGTGGCCTACGCCAAGGAGAAGGGCATGGAGTGCGCCATCGTCAACTGCATCATGGGCGACAACTTCATCCGCACCCCCGAGCAGTGGAAGCTGGTCCTCAGCGAGGTGCCGGGCCTGGGCATCAAGTACGACCCCTCCCACAGCTTCGTCCACGGCGGCCAGAACGGCGCTTACCTGGAGGAGGGCCTGGAGTGGGGCGCCCACTTCAAGTACTGCCACATCAAGGGCGTCATCCAGCGTGGCGACTCTCAGGAGCCCGACATGTGGTACAAGCGGGGCCTTTTGGAAAAATATCCCCAGCTGCAGGACGAGCCCGGCTTTGCCCGGGGCCACGGGGACAACAACTGGTACGACAACCCCCCCGCCGGCATCGACGTCATCAACTGGCGCGCTTTCTTCGCCATCCTCTACAAGTACGGCTACGACGGCTACCTTGCCATCGAGCCCCACAGCGCTACCTGGCGCGGCGAAAAGGGCGAGAAGGGCGTCAAGTACACCATCAAGTACATCCGGGATTTGATGATCTGAATGGAGGAGGCAGATTCATATGAATATGTCTGAAAGCAGCCGACTTATTATTGGTCTGCGCTCAAAAGGTTGGACGGACACGGAAATTGCGGATTTTATCCTTTGGGTAGAAACCGGCGAACAGCGCTACAAGCCAAAGCAGACCGAAGATGACGATTAAAAGAAGCCCGCTCCTAAAAGGAGTGGGCTTTCTGCTATAAGTAATACCGTGGGTCCGTGCGCACGCCGTTTGCGTAGACCTCGAAGTGCAGGTGGTTGCCGAAGGAGTAGCCTGTGCTGCCCACATAGCCGATGACCTGCCCGGCCTCTACATACTGGCCCGGGTACACGGCCAGAGAGCTGCAGTGGGCGTAGCGGGTGGAGAAGGTCTCGTTGTGCCAGACGAGCACGTTGTTGCCCCAGGAATAGTGGAACTCGGCCGAGAGCACCTGCCCCGCCTGGGCGGCCACAATGGGCACGCCGTAGTCGGCCCAGATGTCCATGCCGTAATGCATGTTGCCGTCAGAGTAGATGTCCCCATAGTTGCCGATGATGTGGCTGGAATCGATGCCCGGCAGGGGCCAGCCGGGGGCGAAGTCCCCCCGCAGGTTCACAGAGCTGCTGCCCGGGTCCGGGGAGACGGCCCCGCCGCCCGCGGCCTCGGCCTCCTTGCGGCGGCGCTCCTCTTCGTTGCGCTGCTCTATAAGCCGCTGAAGCTCCGCCTCCAGGGCGGCGTCCTCTTCCTCGTTCTGGGCCATGGTCTCCTGGGTGAGAAGCTGTCGCTCCTCCAGGTCGGCGATAAGGGCGTCGTTTTCCGCGTAGAGCCCGGAAAGCTCCTCTTGGGCGGCCTCCAGCTCCCGCTTGACCTGGGCCTCCTCCTCCCGCATGGCCTGCAGGGCTTCCCGGTCCTCCTGGGTCTTCTGCAGGTACTCCTTGATCTTATCCACCAGCTGCTTGTCATGCCGGGAGAAGGCCGACATGAGCTCCGCCTTCATGGCGAAATCCGTGAAGCTCTCGGCGCTGAGCAAAATTTCCAAGGTGCTCACCGAGCCCCCCGCCATGTACAGGGCCCGCACCCGCTGGGAGAAGGTGTCCAGGGTGACGGTGTATTCCTCCCCGGCCCGCCTGAGCTTTTCCTCCATGGCGGTGATCTCCTGGTCCATCAGCTCGATGGATTCCCGGGAAACGTCTATCTTCTGCTCGGTCAGCCGGATTTTCTGCTCTAGGGCCTGCTGGTACTCCAAGGCCTGCTCCTCGTTCTCCTTCAAGGACGCAAGCTGCTGCTCCAGCTGCTCGTGCTCGGCGGCCAGGCGCTCCTGCTCGGCCTGCACCTCCTCGATGGTCTTTGCCACCACGTTCCCAGGCAGCGTCAGCAGCAATGCCAGGGCCAGGCACAGGGCCCGCGTGAATTTTTTCATCTGTCATCCCTCCTTCACAAATCTCGCCTTTCGGGCGTTTTCCTCCAAAACCGCTTCCTCCCCCGGGGTGAGCCCCAGCCGGCGGTACTCCTCCCGCAGGGTGGTGCCGGAGACCGTGCGGTTATCCGTGTTCACCGTGCAGCACAGCCCCTGGGAGAGGTACTCCCGCAGGGGGAAATCCCCCGGGCCCTTTACGGCCTTTGTCTGCAGGTTGCTGGTAAAGCACAGCTCTAAGGGCACCTGCCGCGCCGCCAGCTCCCGCACAAGGGCCGGGTCCTCCCGGGCCCGCACCCCGTGGCCGATGCGGGAAGCGCCCATCTCCAAAGCCGCCCAGATGCTCTCGGGGCCCGCCGCCTCCCCGGCGTGTATGGTATAGGGCACCCCCAAAGAGCGGGCGTACTGGAACACCCCCCGGTACAGCTCCGTGGGGTACAGGGCCTCGGCCCCGGCCAGGTCGCAGGCGCACACGCCCTGCCCCAGGAAAGAGGCCGCAAGGGCGGCGGTCTCCCGGTTTATGGGGTCTTCCCCCCCGCGCATTGCGCATAGTATGACCTGGGCCGGAAAGCCCGAGGCACGAACGCCCCGGCACACGGCCTGCACCGCCTGCCGCTGGGTGAGCCCCTTTTGCCCGTGGAGCTGGGGCGCAAAGCGTATCTCGGCGTAGGTAAGGCCCTCTTCCCCCAGCTCCCTGCACAGGGCATAGGCGGCCTTTTCCAGGGCCCAGGCGCTTTGCAGCAGGGCAAGGGGCAGGTCGAAGCACCGCAGGTACTCGTCCAGGCTCCCGCAGTCCTCAGGGGCCTGTAGGGCGGGCCCCAGGGGCTCCGGCAGGGGGACGCGCTGCTCATGGGCCAGCTCCTCCAAGAGCTTTACGGGCAGGGAGCCGTCTAAGTGCAGGTGCAGGTCTGTCATAGGGCCTCGCCTCTTTTCCAGAAGTTTACATAAAGTTATTGTACCACAAGCCGGGGGAAATGTCAAAAGGTGTCGGGAAATTTCGGGAAAACCATTGACAAAGGCGTTAGAGAATGCTAACCTATAACAGGAACAAACCGCGGAGAAAGGAGCCGGATATGGAGAAGACATTACAGGAAGGGGCCCCGGGGAGCCTTTTGAAGGTGCGGGGGGCCAGGCTGCCCCTGGAGCTGGAAAGGCGCCTGCAGGCCCTGGGCATGACGCCCGGGTGCCCCATACGGGTGCTGCGCAAAAAGAAGCACGGCGCCATGATCGTAAAGCTGCGGGGCAGCCGCTTCGCCCTGGGGAGCGCTATCGCCTCCCGCATCATCGTGGAGGAGGCCTGAGTATGGAAAACCTGTCCATAGGGTTCGTGGGGAACCCCAACTGCGGCAAGACCACCCTCTTTAACGCCTACACCGGGGCGAACCTGAAGGTGGCCAACTGGCCCGGCGTCACCGTGGAAAAGAAGGAAGGCCGCTTCAAGCTCCACGACCACGAGTACCGCCTGGTGGACCTGCCCGGGGCCTACAGCCTCACCTCTTACACCATGGAGGAGCAGGTGACCCGCCAGTATATTTTAAGCGACGAGGTGGACGTGATCATCGACGTGGCCGACGCCTCGGCCTTAGAGCGGAACCTCTACCTTACCCTGCAGCTCATCGAGCTGGGAAAGCCCGTGATCTTAGCCCTTAACATGATGGACATTGTGGAGAAGCGGGGTATGGAGATCGACACCCACCGCCTGCCGGAGATGCTGGGCATCCCGGTGATTCCCGTGTCGGCCCGGCGGAAAACGGGGCTCGACATCCTCATGCACGCCGCCGCCCACCACAAGGGCCAGGAGGAGTCCATGCCCCTTATCCATCACCACGACAGCGCCCCCAAGACCACCTCTACCCGACACCGGCACCAGCACCACAAGGAGTTCGCCATGGTGTACAGCGACGGGATCGAGGACAAGATAGACCAGGTGATGGAGCAGCTTCTAAAACAGTACCCGGGCCTTTCAAACCCCCGCTGGCACGCCCTGAAGCTTCTGGAAAACGACCCGGAGATCACGAAGGCCTACCCCTTAGACACCCCCCTCATCGACCGCAGCTACGAGCAGGACATCATCAACGAGAAGTATGAGTTCATCGGGGAGATCATCGACGAGGTGCTGGTCAATAAAGACAAGAAGGCCGCCGTCACCGACAAGGCCGACGGGGCCCTGACCCACCCGGTGTGGGGCCTGCCCATCTTCCTCTTTATCATGGCCCTGGTCTTCTTTCTCACCTTCACCATCGGCGACTGGCTCAAGGGCTACTTCGAATTGGGGCTGGAGGCCTTTTCCGGGGCTGTGCTCTCGGGGCTTACGTTCCTGCACGTGGCCCCGCCCCTTATCTCCCTTCTGGTGGACGGCATCATCGCCGGGGTGGGGGGCATCCTCACGTTTCTGCCCAACATCGTCATCCTATTCCTGGCCCTGGCCTTCTTGGAAGACAGCGGATACATGGCCCGGGTGGCCTACGTGATGGACGGCATCATGGGCCGGCTGGGGCTTTCCGGGCGGTCCTTCATCCCCATGATCTTAGGCTTCGGCTGCACAGTGCCGGCCATCATGGCCTCCCGTGCCCTGGAGAACAAGCGCGACCGCTTCAAGACCATGCTCATCACGCCCTTTATGTCCTGCAGCGCCAGGCTGCCCATTTACGTGCTGTTCTCCCAGCTGTTCTTTGGGGGGTACGCCATGCTGGCGGCCTACTCCATGTACGTGCTGGGGCTTGTGGTTGCGGTGCTGTGCGCCCTTATCATCCATCTCTTTGACAAGAAAAAGGCCCATCTCACCGGCGGCAGCGCCCTTCTCATCGAGCTGCCCGAGTACAAGGCCCCCAGCGCCCACACCATCTTCATCTACGTGTGGGAGAAGGTGAAGGACTACCTGACCAAGGCGGGCACCACCATCTTCATCGCCTCCATCTTCATGTGGTTCCTCTTAAACTTCGGCCCCCAGGGCTACTCGGCGGATATGTCCCAGACCTTCGGCTCCAAGCTGGGGCAGTTCATCGTCCCCTTCTTTGCCCCCATCGGCCTGGGCTTCTGGCAGATCGTGGTGGCGCTCATCGCGGGCATCTCCGCCAAGGAAGTGGTGGTGTCCTCCTGCGCGGTGCTTTTCAGCGTCTCGAACCTCACTTCCCCCACGGGCATGGCGGCCCTCACCGGGGCCCTCTCCTCCATCGGCTTCGGGCCCCTCAATGCCTACGCCCTCATGACCTTCTCCCTCTTGTACGTGCCCTGCGCGGCCACCCTGGCCACCATCAAAAAGGAATCGGAGAGCTGGGCCTGGACGGGCTTTTCCGCCCTGTTCCAGATCGCCGTGGCCTGGGGGGTGACCTTTGTGGTCTACCACCTGGGGCTGCTCTTTGTGTAAAACCCGCCCAAAACCCATAAAAAAGCGCAAAAAAAGCACCCCCGCGGTGCTTTTTCGCGTCTTTTACGGGCTTTTTGCCCCCTTCCGCTGGTGCCGGTTGATGGCGCAGAGGATGCCCTTGATGGAGGCGATGCTGATGTTGTCGTCCATGCCCACGCCGAAGACCGTCTCCTCCCCACAGCGCAGCTGGATGTAGGACACGGCCCGGGAATCCGCGCCGCCGGAGACCGCGTGCTCGCTGTAGGAGACGAACTCGTAGCGGGGGATGCCCACCGAGCGCAGGGCGTTAAAGAAGGCGTCGATGGGGCCGTTGCCCTTGCCGGAGATGGGCTGGGTGTGGTGGTCAAAGCGCAATGAGCCCTCGAAGTCCACCAGCACCCGGCCCTTGCCCCCGTCCTCGGCGAAGATCTTATAGGTCAGCAGGTTATAGGGCCGGTGGATGTCCAAATACTCCCGCTTGAAGACGGCGAAGACCTCCTGGGCGCTGATCTCCCGCCCGGCCCGGCCGCACTCCTCTTTTATCAGGGCCCCGAACTCCGGGTGCATGGCCCGGGGCAGCTGGTAGCCGAAGCTCTGGCGCATGACAAAGGCCGCGCCCCCCTTGCCGGACTGGCTGTTGATGCGGATGATGGGCTCGTACTGGCGGCCCAGGTCCGCCGGGTCGATGGGCAGGTAGGGCACCTCCCAGTAGGGGGAGCCGTGGGCGGCCATGTAGTCCACCCCCTTCTGTATGGCGTCCTGGTGAGAGCCGGAAAAGGCCGTGAACACCAAATCCCCGGCGTAGGGGTGGCGGGGGGGCACCTTCATCTGGGTGCACTCCTCATAGACCTGGCGGATATGCCGCATATTGGAGAAATTGAGCCCCGGGTCGACGCCCTGGGCGTAAAGGTTCATGGCCAGGTTCATGATGTCCGCGTTGCCCGTGCGCTCGCCGTTGCCAAAGAGGGTGCCCTCCAGGCGCTCGCCCCCGGCCAGCAGGCCCAGCTCGGCGGCGGCGGTGCCGGTGCCCCGGTCGTTGTGGGGGTGCAGGCTGATAAGGGCGCAGTCCCGCCGCTTCATCCTCCGCAGGCACAGCTCTATCTGGTCGGCGTAGACATTGGGGGTGGAAAGCTCTACGGTGCCCGGCAGGTTTATAATGGCCTTCCGGTCCGAGGTGGCCCCCAGCGCCTCCAGCACCCGGTCGCAGATTGCGGCGGCGTACTCCGTTTCTGTGCCGGAAAAGCTCTCGGGGGAGTACTCATAGCGGATGTTCACGTCCTCCCGGGCCATGAGCTCTTCTGAAAGGCGGCGGATGAGCCGGGCCCCTTCCAGGGCAATGCCCGTGACCCCCGCCACGTCTGTGTGGAAGACCACCCGGCGCTGGAGCTCGGACGTGGAGTTATAGAAGTGCACGATGACGTTCTTTGCGCCCTTTATGGCCTCGAAGGTCTTTAAGATCAGGTGCTCCCTGGCCTGCACCAGCACCTGTATGGTCACGTCCTCCGGTATCAGCTCCTGGTCGATAAGGGCCCGCAGGGTCTCGTACTCGGTGTCAGAGGCCGAGGGGAACCCCACCTCTATTTCCTTGAAGCCGATCTTGCACAGCATCTGGAAGAACTGCAGCTTCTGCTCTAAGTTCATGGGGTTTACAAGGGCCTGGTTGCCGTCGCGCAGATCCACGCTGCACCACAGAGGGGCCTTTGTCAGCCGCTTATCCGGCCAGGTGCGGTCGGGCAGAGAGGGCGGGGGGAAGGCTTTGTATTTTTTACAGCTTCTGTGCATAGGGGTCGCATCCTTTCGAAAATCGGGTCTATTATAAAACAACCCTCATCCCTTGTCAAGGGCCTCCTCCGGCACCGTGCCGAAAACCTCCATGACCGGCTCCCGCATCCACAGCCCCGGGGTGACGCGCACAGCGTACCCGTACCCCGGGTCGCACATCCAGTGGTGGAAGGGGGCCCGGGGCAGGCCGTAGGCCGCTAAAATCGCCGTGAGCACCCCTATGGGCGCGCAGAGGACGGCCTCGCACACAGGGCGCTTGTCCTCCTGCCCCCCGGCCATGAGGTTTTGCACCAGCATCTCAAAGCCCGCGCACACCCGCTGCACGAAGACCCCGCTGCTCTCCCCCTCCGGGGGGGCGTCCACCCCGCCCCCCTGCAGCCACTCCAGGAACCGGGGGTCGCCCTTGAGCTCCTCGGCGGTATGGCCCTCCCAGGCCCCGAAGTCGCATTCGGCCAGCTCCAGCACCACCTGGGGGTCGGCCTCCGGGTAGAGTATTTTCAAGGTGTCCACGCACCGGGTAGAGGGGCTGGCGAAAAAGTGCTGGGCCCGGGGGTAGGGGTGCCGGCGCTTCATTTGGGCCAATTTTGCCACGGACTCCATGGCAAGGGGCGACTCTGTGCGGCCGATGTAGCGCCCCTGCAGGTTCCCTTCGCAGGGCATGTTGCGGATAAGATAGATCACATAAGACTTCATAACATCCTCCTTAATAGTGGCTTTTTGTAAAAAAATCACGTAAGTTTTAGAAAATAGGAAAAATATATCATAGCTTTATAAGCGCCCCTTTTATTCCAGAAACCCAATAAAACACTGGCTTTTTCCCATGCGGGATGGGGCCTTAATTCTCGGAAGAAGACATAGAAAAGCGAACTGTACAAAAAATAACTGTAGAATTATGCAGAATTTACACTTTACATCCCTTTTCCTGTGTCCTATAATAAAAAGAAGAAGCGTCTTTGTTTTCTATCCTCTTAGGATAAGCGAAGACAGAAGGCTCAATGGTTACTTTTTATCTTTCTATTAAACTACAAAAATAAAAAGCGGTATGGGCGCCGGGAGGCGGCGTCCCCCAGAAGAGAAGTAGAGGTAGATGAAGATGAATTTGAACCGCGACTTTCCCAGAATTTTGACTCTATTGCGCAAAGAAAAGGCCATAAGCCAGAAGCAGGCCTCCCAGGACCTGGGCATCCCCCAGGCGCTTTTGTCCCACTATGAGAAGGGCATACGGGAGCCGGGGCTGGAATTCGTAGTGCGGGCGGCCCGGTATTACGGGGTCTCCTGCGATTATCTCCTGGGCTGCACCCCCCACCGCAGCGGCGCGGTGATCTCTGTGCAGGACCTGCCCGGGAAGCCCCTGGGCCGCCCCAGAAAGCACCACAGCCTGGCGGAATATTACCAGCGGGTGCTGACGGGCTCTTTACATATTGTATTCGCTCTGCTTAAAAAAATCAATAACGAAACCCTCACCCGTGAGCTTTCCTCCTTCCTGTCGGCGGCGGTGTACCGGGTGTTCCGGGTGCTGTATTCTGCAAACCCCCAGGCGCCCCAGGGGCTCTTCCGGCTGGACAAGAACCTGTACACGGCCTCTGTGGAGGCGGGCAGCATGCTGGCCATGGCCAAGAGCCGGTGCCTCTTAAACGGCGAGATGGTAAGCGGCCACAAGGGCGTCTCCCGGGAGGAGGCCCCGGCCCTGTCGCCGCTAGCGCTAGAAAAGGAATTCCCCCAGTACGCGCCGGCCCTTTTTGATTTGATACACCAGACCGAGCTTGCCATTCAGCCCGAGCCCGAGAGCCTTTACACCGTGCGCCAGCAGGAGGCCGTGCAGGAGACCCGGGAGAGCGTAGGGTAAGTTTCCGAAAAAAAGCCTGTCTTTTCTCTGGAGATTGTGTTATACTAGAGGAATAGACAGGTATTTTTGCGTTTTTCAGGAAAGGACGAGCTTTATGTGTGGATTTATAGGCTTTACCGGCGGCGGGGATTCCCAGCTGGACCAGGGCGTTCTCAAGAGTATGACGGACGCCATTGCCCACCGGGGCCCGGACGACGCCGATTATTATAAGGACGGCTTCGTGTCCTTAGGCTTCCGGCGGCTGTCCATCATCGACCTGGAGGGGGCCCGCCAGCCGCTTTTTAACGAAAACGGGAACCTGGCCCTGGTGTTCAATGGGGAGATCTATAACTATCAGGCCCTGCGGCAGGAGCTACTAAAGCGGGGGCATGCCTTCTCTACCCAGGGGGACGGGGAGGTGCTGCTGCACGGCTACGAGGAATACGGCCCCGGTTTGCTCAATAAGCTGCGGGGCATGTTCGCCTTTGTCATATGGGATAAGTCGAAAAAGGAGCTTTTCGGGGCCCGGGACTTTTTCGGCATAAAGCCCCTGTACTACGCTAAGATGGGCGAGTTGTTCCTGTTCGGGTCCGAGATCAAGAGCTTCCTGCACCACCCGGGCTTCAAGAAAGAACTGAACCAGCGGGCCCTGGAGCACTATCTCTCCTTCCAGTATTCCCCGGGGCCCGAGACCTTCTTCAAGAACGTCTATAAGCTGCCCCCGGCCCACTACTTTACTTACAGGGAAGGGGAGCTGGAAATCACCCGCTACTGGCTGCCGGAGTTTCACGCCGAGGAGGACAAGCCCCTGGAGTACTGGGTGGACGAGATTGAAAAGGTCTTCGACGACAGCGTGGAGGCCCACAAGGTCAGCGACGTGGAGGTGGGGTCCTTCCTGTCTTCGGGGGTGGATTCCAGCTACGTGGCCTGCTCGGCCCATGTGGACAAGACCTTCACCGTGGGCTTTGACAACGGCCAGAGATATAACGAGACCGACTACGCCCAGGAGCTCTCCGCCCTGATACCGGTGAAGAACATCAGCAAGATCATTACCCCCGAGGACTTCTGGGGGAACTTCGCCAAGATACAGTACCACATGGACGAGCCCCTGGCGGACCCTTCCGCCGTGGCCCTGTACTTTGTGTGCAATACTGCCTCGAAGCACCTGAAGGTGGTGCTCTCCGGCGAAGGGGCCGATGAGATCTTCGGCGGGTACAATATCTACAAGGAGCCCCTGGAGGTGCCCTGGTACGATAAGATCCCCTTCCCTATCCGTAAGGCCGTGGGGGCCATAGCCGGGCTTTTCCCGGCCCACAGGGGGCTGAACTTCTTAGTGCGCCGGGGCAAGAAACTGGAAGACCGCTTTATCGGCAACGCCTACATGTTCACGGAAAAGGAGCGCCGGGCCCTGCTGAAGAACCCCACGGACGCCCCGTCCCCGGCCCAGATGGTGAAGCCCTACTACGACATGGTGCGGGACAAGGACGCGGTGACCCGGATGCAGTTTGTGGACCTAAACATGTGGATGGTGGGGGACATCCTCTTAAAGGCCGACAAGATGAGCATGGCAAACTCTTTGGAACTGCGGGTGCCGTTTCTCGACAAGGAGATCATGGCCCTTGCCTCCCGCATTCCCACAAAGTACCGGGTGAACAGCGAAAACACCAAGTTCGCCATGCGAAAGGCCGCCCTGCGGCGCATGCCGGAAAAGTGGGCCTCTAAAAAGAAGCTGGGCTTCCCGGTGCCCACCCGGGTGTGGCTGAAGGAGGACAAATACTATAACATCGTAAAAGAGGAGTTTGAGAGCGCAAATGCCCAGAAGTTCTTCCACACAGAGAAGCTTATAAAGCTTCTGGACCGGCACCGGGCCGGCAAGGCGGACAACAGCCGCCGCGTCTGGACCGTGTACACCTTCCTCATCTGGTACAAGCAATTCTTCCCGGAGGCTGACTATGCAGAAAAGAAATGATTTCCAGCCCGTTTTACTGGGCAGCGACATAAATGTGTACGGCATGGCCCGTTCCTTCCATGAGGCCTACGGCCTTGAGAGCGTGGCCATCGGCAAGGGGATACTGGGCCCCTGCACCGCCAGCAAAATTGTAAAGGTAGTGGTGGTAGAGCCAGAGCTGGAGGACGACAAGGTCTTTGTGGAGACCCTCTTAAACTACGCGAAAAAGTGGGAAAACACCGGGAAAAAGCTCCTTTTGGTGCCCTGCGGGGACAATTACATCAAGCTTTTGGTGCGAAACCAGGAAAAGCTGCGGGGCGCTTATTATTTCGAGTGCATCGGCGAAGAGCTGCTCATGCGCCTTTCCATCAAGGAGAGCTTCTACGAGGTATGCACCGAGCACGGCTTCTCCTTCCCCAAGACCACTACCTGCTCCTTTGAGGAGCACGAAAACATACAGCTGCCCTTTGACTTCCCGGTCATCATCAAGCCCTCCAACTCTGTGGCCTACTGGAACTGCTCTTTCCCCCACAAGAAGAAGGTGTTCGTGGCGGAGAGCAGGGAGGAGTTTGACGCTATCTTAAAAGCCATCTACTCCTCCAGCTACAAGGACCATCTGATTTTACAGGAATATATTCCCGGGGACGACAGCAACATGCGGGTGATGAACTGCTACTGCGGCCGGGACAAAAAAGTTAAGCTCATATCCCTGGGCAACGCCCTTCTGGAGGAGCACTCCCCGGAGGGCATCGGCAGCTACGCGGCCATCATAAACGGGTACGACGAGAAGCTGAACGCCATGATGAAGGGCTTTCTGGAGGGCATCGGCTACGTGGGCTTTGCCAACTTCGACATGAAGCTGGACCCCCGGGACGGCACCTACAAACTTTTCGAGATGAACCTGCGCCAGGGCCGCAGCAGCTTTTACGTGACGGCAGCCGGGGGCAACCTGGCTAAGTGGCTGGTGGAGGATGTCATAGACCACAAGGACATGGGCTGCACCGTCATAAAGGACCGGGTGCTGTGGACCATCATCCCCACGAAGATCATCTTCCAGTATGTGCGCAGCGAAAGCGCCAAGGCCGAGGCCCGGGCCCTCTTAAAGGCGGGCAAGGTGTGCAATTCTTACTACTACGAGGGCGACCGGTCCTTTAAGCGCTGGGTGAATTTCCAGAAGAACCAGCTGCACTACTTTGAAAAATACAAGCGCTACTTTGGCAACAAGGCCCTGCGCGACTGAGGAGGCTTCCATGGCCCAGAAGAAAACCTTAGGCATCATCGGCGGCATGGGGCCCATGGCCACGGCGTACCTGCTGCAACTCATCATCGAAATGACCGACGCGAAAACCGACCAGGAGCACCTGGACGTGATCGTCTTCGACCGCCCCTCGGTGCCCGACCGCACCGCCTACATCCTGGATAATAAAAACCCCTCCCCCCTGCCCAGCCTCCTGGCCACGGCCCGTACCCTGGAGGGGCTGGGGGCCGGGTGCCTGTGCGCCCCCTGCGTCACCTCCCACTACTTCTATAAGGAGCTCTCAGAGGGGGTCTCTGTGCCCTTTGTGAACATGCTCGCAGAGACCGCCGCAGAGCTTCACAAGTACGGCAAAAAGAAGGTGGGCATTCTGGCCACCACGGGCACCGTGCGCACGGGGCTTTTCCAGGCGGCCCTAAAGGGGCTGGGGCTCTCGGCGGTGCTGCCCTCTGAAAAGGGGCAGGCGCTCACCATGTCCATCATCTACGACGAGATAAAGGCCGGAAAGCCCCCCAGCGGTGAAAAGCTGGCCCAGGTCACCGGGGAGCTTCTCTCCGCCGGCTGCGACAGCCTGGTGCTGGGCTGCACGGAGCTGTCCCTTATTAAAAAAGCCATGGCCCTGCCCCCAGGCTGCCTGGACGCCCTGGAGGTGCTTGCAAAGCGCTGCGTGACGGCCTGCGGCGGGGCGCTGAAGCCTGACTGCGAGAACCTTCTCACCTGATTCTGACCTGCGTATTCTGAAAGGAGTGAGCCCTATGTGCGGCTTTGTTGGATTCCTCAATACCCCGGAGGTGCAGGCCCCGGGCCCGGTCATCCGGGCTATGGCCGACCGCATCGTCCACCGCGGCCCGGACGACGCCCATTATTACGACGGGAAGGACATCTCCCTGGGCTTTCGGCGGCTGTCCATCATCGACCTGGAGGGCGGGCGGCAGCCCATCCTCAACGAGGACAAGAGCAAGGTGCTGGTGTTTAACGGCGAGATCTATAACTACCAGGAGCTGCGGGAGGACCTTTTGAAGCGGGGCCACACCTTCACCACGAAAAGCGACTCAGAGACCATCCTCCACGGCTACGAGGAGTACGGGGCGGAGATTCTGCAGAAGCTCAGGGGAATGTTTGCCTTCGTCATATGGGACCAGCGGAAAAAGCAGCTTTTCGGTGCCCGGGACATCTTCGGCATCAAGCCCTTCTACTACTATAAGAAGGGGGGCCAGTTCCTGTTCGGGTCGGAGATCAAAAGCTTTCTGTCCCACCCCTGCTTTGAAAAGGAGCTGGACGAGACGCTTATTCCCCTGTACCTTTCCTATGAGTACATCCCCGACGAGCGCACCATCTTCAAGAACGTGTGGAAGCTGCCCGGGGCCCACTGCTTCACCTACAAGAACGGGGAGATGAAGGTGGAGCGCTACTACCGGGTCCAGTACAATATAGAAGATGACAAGTCCCTGGAGTACTGGGAGGAGGCCATCACCAAGGAGTTCACCGAATCCGTTGCCATGCACCAGATCAGCGACGTGGAGGTGGGGTGCTTTTTGTCCTCCGGGGTGGATTCCAGCTACGTTGTAAAGGAGATCTCAAAGGGCACGAAGAAGGTGAAGACCTTCTCCGTGGGCTTCGAGGAGGAGAAGTACAGCGAGCTGCCCTACGCCCAGGATTTCTCTCAGGTAGTGGGCGTGCCCAATATCTCGAACCTGGTCTCCGCCGACGACTTCTTTGACGCCATGCCGGAGATACAGTACTTTATGGACGAGCCCCTGCCCAACCCCTCGGAGATTCCCCTGTACTTTCTGGCCAAGAACGCCCGGAAGTACGTGAAAGTGGTGCTCTCCGGCGAGGGGGCCGACGAGCTCTTTGGGGGCTACCCCATGTACCTGCAGGGGGGGCATTTCCGGGATTACACCCAGAAGGTGCCCCGGCCCCTGCGCAAAATAGCCGGCGCCGCGGCGGGTAAGCTGCCGGACTTTAAGGGCAAGCACTTCCTGGTGCGGGGGGCCATGGAGCCCTGGCAGCGGTTCATGCGGGCAAACTACGTGTTCCAAAGCGGCGAGCGCCAGAAGTACTTAAAGCGGCCCATCACCACCCGGCTGCCCGAAACGTACAGCAAGCGCTACTTTGACGAGGCCCAGGGCCTGGACGAGCCCACCCAGCTGCAGTACGCGGACATGCACACCTGGATGATCTACGACATCCTTTTGAAGGCCGACAGGATGAGCATGGCAAACTCCCTGGAGCTGCGGGTGCCCTTCTTAGATAAGAAGATGCTGGAGCTTTCCTGCCGCATCCCCACACGCTACCGGGCCGACTGCGCCACCGAAACCACCAAAAAGGCCCTGCGCAGCGCCGCCATCAAGCAGCTGCCCGAGCGCACCGCCAACAAAAAGAAGCTGGGCTTCCCGGTGCCCCTCTCTGACTGGCTGCGGGAAGACAAGTACTATAACAAGGTCAAAGAGGCCTTTTTGGGCGAGACCGCCGGGAAGTTCTTCGTGCAGAAGGAGCTTCTGAAGCTTCTGGACGACCACAAGGCGGGGAAGGCCCTGAACATGCAGAAGATCTGGTCCTTCTACACGTTCATCGTGTGGTATGAGGAGTTTTTTGTGAAGAACTAGGCCCGCCGGCAGGTTGACAAAGCCCGCCCTTTCTGCTATACTAAAGGCAGAAAAAAAGAGCCTGCCGATAGACGGCTGGCCTTAGTTTGGTTTTTTTGGGATATGTAACCGCCCTAAGGCAACGGGGCGGTTACTTTTTTGCATCTTTGAGAGCTGCTACAAAATTCTCTCTTGCCCCCTTTGACAAAAGGCGGGGCTTGTATTATAATAGTTAGGTTACGTACATATAAGAGAGTCTAAAAGGAAGAAAGGATGGTTTTTATGGCCGAAAGTGACAAGAAAGCAAACCGCATGGGCACGGCCCCCATGCTGCCGCTCATATTCTCTATGGCGCTGCCCGCCATGTTCTCTATGCTGGTGCAGGCGCTGTATAACATTGTGGACAGCTACTTTGTGTCCCAGGTAAGCGAAAAGGGCCTGGCGGCGGTGTCTTTGGCGTTCCCCATTCAGAACCTGCTCATCGCCTTCGGGGTGGGCACGGCGGTGGGCGTCACGTCGCTGATTGCCCGCCGCCTGGGCGAGGGCCGCCAGAAGGAGGCGGACTCCGCCGCTTCCCACGGCATTTTCCTGGGGGTGGCCACGTCTCTGGTGTTCGCCGTTTACGGGGCTTTTTTCACCACGCCCTTTTTCAAGATGTTCGAGTCCGACCCGGAGATCATCCACATGGGCGACCAGTACATATCCATCTGCTGCATCTTCTCCTTTGGCAGCTTCGTGGTGTGCATGCTGGAGAAGATTCTCCAGGGCACGGGCAGCATGATCTGGCCTATGGTCTTCCAACTCATCGGCGCCATCACCAACATCGTGCTGGACCCCATCCTGATTTTCGGCATGTTCGGCCTTCCGGCCATGGGGGTCACGGGCGCGGCCATCGCCACGGTGGGCGGGCAGATCCTCTCCATGGTGGTGGCCGCCATCGTGGTGGCCCGGCAGGAGCACGCGGTGCGCATTTCCTTTAAGGGCTTTCGGCCCAGCCTGCGCACCATACGTGACATATACGCCGTGGGCCTGCCGGGCATTGTCATGCAGTCCATCGGCTCTGTGATGACCATGGCCTTAAACGGCATCCTGTCGGGCTTCTCCACGGCGGCGTACACGGTGTTCGGGCTTTATTTCAAGCTGCAGTCCTTTGTGTTCATGCCCGTCTTCGGCCTTACCCAGGGGCTTCTGCCCATTATGGGGTACAATTTCGGGGCGAAAAACAAGAAGCGCCTGCTCTCCGCCTTCCGGGACGGCTGCGCCATCGCATTGGGCATCATGGGACTGGGCACCCTTCTGTTCCTGCTGGCCCCGGGGTGGCTGCTGGGCATTTTCAGCGCCTCAGAGGAGCTTTTGGCCATTGGCATACCGGCCCTGCGCATCATCTGCCTGTGCTTCCCCTTTGCGGCCCTGGGCATCGTGGTGTCAAACCTCTTCCAGGCCCTGGGCCGGGGCATCTTCAGCCTATTGCAGTCCCTTTTGCGGCAGCTGCTGGTGCTGGTGCCCGCCGCCTGGCTGCTGGCCCGGCTCACCGGGCAGGTGAACGCCGTGTGGTGGGCCTTCCCCATTGCGGAGTGCGTGTCGCTGGCCGTGTCTGCCGTGTTCTACATCCGGGTGTACCGGGCGGAAATTCGGGACCTGGGCAGGGAAAAATAATCTTTTTCAAAAAAAAGCAAGGGCAGAGAAACCGCTTCCGTTTCCCTGCCCTTTTTCTTTTTGCCGCCTAAAACTTTGATTTTTCGTAGTTATAGGGGATGCTTGTCCCCACAACCACATCCTCAATTTTTTCGAGGATCAGCCAATCGTCCATGTTTCCCTGGTGGTCAAAGGCAAGGGGCGAAATCTCCTGCACCTCGCCAAAACCTACAAGGCACAGGCATTTCTTGTGCCACCGGGCTTTCTGCTTGTCAGACAGGCTGAGCCTGCCCTGGTTTTCCTCAAGGGTCTTCGTGATCTCTTCGTCCGACAGCTTCACAAAGTTCTGAACATCCGTCACAAGGGCGGTTGCCGTTATGGAGGCGCTGCCTTTTTCCATGAAGTAAAGGCGCTCGCCCTCAAAAACCCGGCTGTGGGGGATTTTTCTTCCCGCCGCGCCGCGAACGACCATGGTCTTTGTCCCCGAGAGGATCTTATCCAGAACCTTTTCGCCCTTTTTCCCTGCGTTGTCGCAATACACTAAATGCACCATTCTGATTCCCTCAAATCGCCCAGTTTCCGTTTCTAAAGACCGGCACAGCCCTGCCGTCCCGGGTGTAGCCGGTGACGTTCAGGTCCTTGCTGCCCACCATGAAGTCCACGTGGATGATGGAATCGTTGATGCCTTTCGCCTGTATTTCTTCCTTTGTCATGTTCTCGAAGCCCGGGATGGTGTCGTTAAAGCCCATGCCTAAGGCCACGTGGCAGGCGGCGTTCTCGTCAAAGAGGGTGTTGTAGAAGAGGATGCCGGAGTTGGAGATGGGGGAATCGTCGGGCACCAAGGCCAGCTCGCCCAGCATGCAGGCGCCCTCGTCCATGGCGATCATCTTCTCTAAAAGGGCCTGGCCCTGCTCGGCCTTGCAGGAGACGGCCCTGCCGTCCTTGAACATGATGGAGAACTTGTCGATGAGGTTGCCCTGATAGCTCAGGGGCAGGGTGGCCACCAGGGTCCCCTCGCACTTGCCCTTCAAGGGGGAGGTGAAGGCTTCTTCTGTGGGCATGTTGGGGTTAAAGAAGGTGCCGTCGATCAAGGTCTCGCCGCCGCCGTTCCACTTGCCGCCGGGGATGAGCCAGCACTTGAAGTCCGTGCCGTTGGGGCTCTCGTAGTGCAGGTAGTCGAAGTCGTACTCGGTGAGCTTTGCGCATTTTTCGATGATGGTCTTGTTGTGGGCGTCCCACTGGGCCTGGGGGTCGTTGTCCTCGGTGACGCGCACGGACTGGAGGATCGCCTCCCACAGCTTCTCCACGGCGGCAGAGGTGCGCTCGCCGGGGAAGACCTTCTTGGCCCATTTCTTCGAGGGCACGGCCACGATGGTCCACTGGTGCTTGTTCTCTATTGCGTCCCGGTAGGGCTTTAAGACCTTGCTGCGGGCGGCGTTTATCTTCTGCATCTTGTCCACGTTTACGCCCTTCAAGCCGTCGGGGTCCGCGGAGGTGATGGAGATGCGCACGGGCAGCTCGTCCACAATATGCTGCTGCTGGGCCTTCTCCCACTCCTCTACCCGGCTGCGCTGGGTGACGGTCTCATGGCGGTACTGTAGCTTCTGGAAGGCCTGGTCCTGCCACTGCATGTGGACCCACCGGGCCCCGGCCCGGTAGGCCTCCTCGGCCACCAGCTCGGCGAACTCGTGCTGCTCTACCTGGGCGAAGATAACAGCGCCCTGGCCCTTCTTTAGGTTCACGCCGGTCTTCACGACCAGCTGCGCGTACTTGCGCAGTAATGTCTTTTTCATGTTACAGCTCCTTTATTTTTTCTTGCAGGGCTTTATCCTTTTTCTCCACGGCCTCACGCATGTCCCGCTTCATGGCGGTGAGCTTTTCCGCTAAGCCCTCGTCGGAGAGGGCGAGAATCTGGGCGGCAAGCAGGGCGGCGTTCTCCGCGCCGTCGATGGCCACGGTGGCCACGGGGATGCCCGAGGGCATCTGCACGGTGGAGAGAAGGGCGTCCAGGCCGTCTAAAGTCGAGGACTTCACCGGCAGGCCGATGACCGGCAGGGTGGTGTGGGCGGCCATGACCCCCGCCAGGTGGGCGGCCTTGCCCGCGGCGCAGATGAGCACGCCGAAGCCCTCGCCCCGGGCGCTCTCAGCGAAGGCGGCGGCAGCCTGCGGGGTGCGGTGGGCGGACATGACGTGGGCCTCAAAGGGGATAGAGAGGGCCCTAAGGCGCGTAAGGCACGGGGCGAGCACGGGCAGGTCGCTGTCGCTGCCCATGATGACGGCTGCTTTTTTCATATGCATTTTCCTTTCCTATGGGACCATAATAAACGAAGTATACACCCAAAAGCCGAAAAACGCAAGGGCCAAAAGAAAGGATGTGCGCCTATGCCCAACCGTTTGCAGTATGAAACGAGCCCCTATCTTTTGCAGCACGCCCATAACCCCGTGGATTGGTATCCCTGGGGAGAGGAAGCCTTTAAGTCAGCACGGGAGGAGGATAAGCCGGTGTTTCTCAGCATTGGCTACAGTACCTGCCACTGGTGCCACGTGATGGCCCGGGAGAGCTTTGAGGATGAAAAGATAGCGGAAAAGCTCAACCGCTGGTTCATACCGGTGAAGGTGGACCGGGAGGAGCGGCCGGACCTGGACAGCGTCTACATGGCGGTGTGCGAGGCCTTCACCGGCAGCGGCGGCTGGCCCATGAGCGTCTTTCTCACCCCGGAGGGGGAGCCCTTTTACGCGGGCACCTACTTCCCTAAAGACAGCCGGGGCGGCATGGTGGGCTTCGGGACGCTCTTAGAATTCTTTCATGGGAAGTGGGAATCAAACCGGCCGGCCCTGCTGCGGGGGGCCAAAGAGGCCGTGGCCCACCTTCGCCGGGAGGCGGACCGGGAGGAACGGCCCGGGGAAGACGGCCTTTTGGAGCGGGCCATAGGGCAGTACCGGCGGGCCTATGACCGGGAAAACGGCGGGTTCGGGGGCGCGCCCAAGTTCCCGGCCCCCCAGAACCTTTTGTTCCTGCTGGCCTGGGCCCGCAGGCGGGAGGAATCAGACTCCCGGGAAATGGCCCTGCACACCCTGGGGCAGATGGCCCGGGGTGGGCTTTTCGACCACATAGGCGGGGGGTTCTGCCGGTACTCTACGGACGAGCGGTTTCTGGCGCCCCACTTTGAAAAGATGCTCTATGACAACGCCCTGCTGACCCTGGCCTATTGCGAGGCGTACTCTGACACCGGGGAGGCGCTTTTCCTGCGCACGGCACGGCGCACGGCGGACTACGTGCTCAGAGATCTCACATCGCCCCAGGGGGGCTTTTACAGCGCCCAGGACGCCGACAGCGAAGGGGAGGAGGGGAAGTTCTACCTTTTCACCCCGGGGGAGCTCGTGAGCCTCTTGGGGCCCCAAAAGGGCCGGGCCTTCTGCGGGCATTTTGACATTACGGAGGGCGGGAACTTTGAAGGGAAAAGCGTGCCGAACCTGCTGCACAGCGACCCCGGGGACCGCTCCTTTGACCCGCTTCTGGAGACCGTCTGCGCCTACCGGAGGGAGCGGGGGGCCTTGTCCACGGACGATAAGATCCTCACCGCCTGGAACGGCCTGATGATAAGCGCCCTGTGCGGGCTGTACCGGGTCTGCGGGGAGGAAAAGTACCTTGCCTGCGCCCGGCGGGCCGACGGGTTTTTATGGGAGAACCTGTGGGACGGGGGGCTCTATGTGAGCTTTCGGCAGGGGAAGCGGGGGCAAAAGGGGTTTTTGGACGACTACGCCGCCCTGGCCTTTGCCCAGCTGGCCCTTTACCGCTGCACCCTGGAGGGCTCGTACCTCACCCGGGCCCGGGCCCTGTGCCGGGAGGCGCTGGAGAGGTTCTGGGACGGGGAAAAGGGCGGGTTCTATCTTTACGGGAAAGAGAGCGAGGCGCTCATTCTGCGGCCCAAGGAGACCTACGACGGGGCCATGCCCAGCGGCAATTCCCTGATGGCCTGGTGCCTTGTGCGGCTGAGCTTCTTTTTTGAGGAGTTTTCTGAGCCTGCCCGCCGCCAGCTGGATTTCCTTTCCCGCAGGGCCAGCAGATACCCCATGGGCCACGGCATGTTCCTGCTGGCGCTGTTAGAGCACCAGGAGCCGCCCCCCTGCATCCGGGTGGTCCCGGGGGAGGGAGTGGAGCGAAAGGACCTGCTGGAAAAGCTGCCCCCAAAGGCGGCCGTCCTGCTGGAGGAGCCCGGCGGGGCATACCCCCTGAAGGACGGGAAGACTACCTTTTACGTGTGCCAGGGCAAGCGCTGCCTGCCCCCCACAAATGAGTGCCCCCACTAAGGACGCACCCCCTTGACCTGGAGAAAAGGGCATGGTATGATAAGGGCAGTTTTAGAGAAGGGCGGGAGAATATGCGGCCACTGAAGGTGCAGCTGATGGGCGGGTTTTCCATAGAGGCAGGGGAGCGGGACGCCTGGGGGCAGGCGGGCCGGGCCCGGCAGGTGTGGGCCATACTGAGCGCTTTGCTGCTGGAAAGGGGGAGGAGCCTTTCCGCGCGGGAGCTGTGCGAAAGGCTGTGGCCCCAGCCCCCGCCAAACGCCGCCAACTCCCTGAAGGCGGTGCTGCACAGGGCCCAGGCCCGGCTGGACGCCCTGTGGGAGGGCGCCGGGCGGGAGCTCATCCTTTTCCAGGAGGGGGGCTATGCCTGGAATGAGCAGGCGCCGGTGTCTGTGGACTTCGAGTCCTTTCGGGAGCTGTGCCTGCGGGCCGAGGAGGACATGCCCCCCGAGGAGCGGGCGGAGCTGGAGCTCAAGGCCCTGGCCCTTTATAAGGGCGGGCTGCTGCCCCCCTTGCGAGAGCTGCCCTGGGTGGAGAAGCTTGCCTCTCAGTGCCGGGGGCTCTATGTGAGCCATCTGCTCTTGGCCCTGCCGGTGCTGGAAAAGCAGGGCCGGTGGCAGGAGATTGGCGCCCTGTGCCGGGACGCGGAGCAGTGGGAGCCCACCTTGACAGAGGTGTACCGGGCCCACATGTACGCGCTCATTGAGGAGGGGAAGCAGGCCCAGGCCATTGTTTTATATGAGGAGGCCCGGGAGACCTTGCTTACCGGGCCGGGGGTGCTGCCCTCTGACGAGATGGACGCCATGTACCGCAAGGCCCTGCACGGCATGAACGCCCGGGCCCTGCCCATGGCCGCCCTGATGGAGCAGCTGCAGGAGGGCCCGGGGCTGGGGGGCGGCCTTGTGTGCGACTACGGCATCTTCAAGGCCCTGTGCCACTCCATGGCCAGGGGCATCCTGCGGGGCGGGCGGGCCTGCGTGGCCCTTTTGACCCTGAGCGCGGAGGACGGCGGCGATCTGCCGCCCCGCAGCCTTGCCTGCGCCGTTATCAACCTGCAGGACGTGATACGGGAAAGCCTGCGCCAGGGGGACACCTTGGCCCGGTGCGGGGCGTCGCAGTTCGTGCTGCTGCTGCCCCAGGCCGACCCCGCCGGCTGCAACATCGTGTGCGGCCGCATACAAAAGGCCTTCCGCCGGCAGTTCCCCCACTCCCCCGCCCGCCTGCACACCGCCGTGCACCCGCTGGAGCCCAGAAAATAAAAGAAGAAAGCCGAGGAACAAACTGTTTCCTCGGCTTTTTGAGTGGTGGGGATAAC
>CANRZD010000017.1 GCA_947644325.1 uncultured Clostridia bacterium | reverse complement strand
GAACACGGTGCTCACTTCCATCGGCAGCCTTTATATTGAAAAGATGCGGGAATACCTGGGTCAGGTATAGACTCAACCTATAGCTCATTATCCACCTCATGTATTGGACAAAACCCGCCCCCTTCGCTATAATAGGAGACACAAAAAAGAAGGAGTGAAGAAAATGAAACGCAATGTAATCTTTCGTCTTTTAAGCCTGGCCCTGTGCGGGGCGCTGCTTCTGTCCCTTTCCGCCTGCGGCGGGAAGTCCAATGAGTCCTCCGCGGCCAGCAAAACAGAGGACGGCGGCGACAAGAAGATCACCGTGGGCGTGAACCCCGTGCCCCACGCGGAAATTCTCGAAAACGCCGTAAAGGAAGTTCTGGCCCAGGACGGCTGGGAGCTGGAAGTGGTGGTCTTCCAGGACTACGTGCTGCCCAACACCTCTTTGGAGGAAGGGGAGCTGGACGCCAACTACTTCCAGACCCTAGGCTACATGAACACCCAGAACGAGGAAGCCGGCCTGCACCTGAAGGCGGTGGCCGGGGTACATATCGAGCCCATGGGCATCTACTCCCAGAAATACAAATCCCTGTCCGAGCTGCCCGACGGCGCGGAGATCGGCCTGCCCAACGACACGGACAACATGCTGCGGGGCTTGGAGCTCTTAGTGCAGAAGGGGCTCCTAAACAGCCTGGGCGGCTACGGCGAGGATGAGAGCGTCACCGCCGAGTCCCTGTCAAACGACAAGGAGGCAAACCCCCACGGCTACAAGATCACCACCCTGGAGGCCGCGAGCCTGCCCCTGTCCCTGCCGGACCTGGACGCGGCGGCCATCAACGGCAACTACGCCATCGGCGCAGAGCTGCCCGATGAGTACCCGGCCCTGGACATCGAGGAGTTTGACGACGAGTCCAGCACCCGCCGCACCAACTTCGTGGTGGTGAAGGAGGGCAATGAAAATACCGAAAAGACCAAGGCCCTCGTGAAGGCGATCCAGTCCGACGCCGTGACCAAATACATCGAGGAGACCTATAAGGGCGCGGTGATCCCGTCCTTTATCGACCCGCAGTAAGCCATGATAGAAATAAGCCATGTGCGGAAGTCCTTCCAGGACCTGGAGGTCCTGAAGGACATTTCGCTTATGATCGGGGACCGTGAAATCTACGGCATCGTAGGGCAGAGCGGCGCGGGCAAGTCTACCCTTCTGCGCTGCATAAACGGACTGGAGCCCTACGACTCCGGCAGCATAACGGTGGACGGCGCCCGGGTGGACAGCCGGGACAAAGCCGCACTGCGCAATATGCAGAAGCGCATGGGCATGATCTTCCAGAGCTTTAACCTGCTGGAGCGGCTGGACGTGTACGACAACATCGCCCTGCCCATGAAGTTCTGGGGCATCAAGACCAAAACGGAAGAAAGCCGCAAGAAGATAGAAGAGCTCATCCGCCTGGTGGGCCTGGAGGAAAAGATACACGCAAAGCCCCGTGAGCTTTCCGGCGGGCAGAAGCAGCGGGTGGCCATTGCCCGGGCCCTGGTGCTGGACCCCCAGTTTCTGCTGTGCGACGAGGCCACCAGCGCCCTGGACCCGGAGATCACCAAGGGCATCCTGAGCCTGCTGCAGAAAATAAACCGGGAGATGGGCATCACCATTATAGTTGTGACCCACCAGATGGAAGTGGTAAAGCAGATATGCTCTAAGGTGGCTTTCCTGCACGGGGGCAGCGTCCTGTGCGAAGGCAGGCCCGAGGAGCTGTTCATACGCCCCTCCCTGCCGGAGATCAAGTCCTTCCTGCGGGACAGCAGCGACCTGCTGCCCAAGACCGGCGTGAACATCCAGATTTTCTTCATGGGGGAGGATTCCGGCGAGCCGGTGGTGACCCAGATGGCCCGGGAGCTGGGCAAGGACTTCAGCATCTGCTGGGCAAAGCTGGAGGACTTCAGAGAGAACGTCTACGGCAGCCTTGTCCTCAATGTGGAGGAAACGGACCGGGAAGCGGTCAGCCGCTTCCTGCAGTCAAAAAACGTGGCATGGGAGGTGCTGGAGTAATGGGCATCCTATCAAACGCGGGCATGGGCGGGGTCATCCTCACGGCCCTGTGGCAGACCCTTTATATGGTGTTCTGGTCCACGCTGTTGTCGGTGGTCATCGGGTTCATCCCGGCCATCATCCTCACCCTTACCGCCCCGGACGGGCTGCGGCCCATACGGCCGGTGTATGAGATATTGAGCTTTTTAGTCAACGTCTTCCGCAGCTTCCCCTTTGTGATTTTACTGGTGCTGGTGATCCCCTTCACCCGGCTGGTGGTGGGCAAGGCCATCGGCACCACGGCCTCCATTGTGCCCCTGACATTATCGGCCATCCCCTTCATCGCCCGCATCATCGAGACGAGCCTGCGGGAAACCGACGCCGGGGTCATCGAGGCCGCCAAGTCCTTCGGGGCCTCCAACTGGCAGATTTTGTGGCGGGTGTACATCAAGGAGTCTGTGCCCCGCATATTAAACGGCGTGGTGCTGCTGATTATCTCCCTGGTGGGGTATTCGGCCATGGCGGGCACCGTGGGGGGCGGCGGCATCGGCGACATCGCCATACGCTTCGGCTACCAGCAGTACCGCACCGACTACCTGTTCATCTGCTCTGTTATCCTCATCGTGTTCGTGCAGGTCATCCAGATGATCGGAAACCACCTGTACAAGCGCCTGTCGTAAAAGGAGGCAATCTATGACGGACTATACGCTCATGGCAAAGCAGATAGAGGCCCTGGCTGAGATCGACCGGGACTTCGTGCCTGTCCTGGCAAACGCCTCCGCCGTGCTGTGGCAGGGCCTGGAGCGCATCAACTGGGCGGGCTTCTACCTGCTGGACGGGGGCAGCCTCTTGGTGGGGCCCTTCCAGGGGAAGACGGCCTGCGTGCGCATTGAAGTGGGCAAGGGCGTGTGCGGCACGGCCCTGGCCCGGGACGAAGCCCTGCGGGTGGAGGACGTGCACGCCTTCCCCGGGCACATCGCCTGCGACAGCGCCTCCCGGTCGGAGATCGTCCTTCCCCTCCACAGCGGGGGCAGGGCCGTAGGCGTTTTGGACATCGACAGCCCGGAGACGGGCCGCTTCACCGAAGAAGACGAGGCGGGCCTCAAAGAAGTCGTAAAAGCCCTGGAGCGCGCCACGGATTTTTCCCGGCTGAGAATCTGATTTCATAAAAAAACAAGGGCCCCGGCGGGTGAAAGCTTGCTGGGGCCTTTTCTGTATGTTTTTGGGCTTTACAGCAGCTCAAATTCCAGTATCTGCCGGTCGTACACCCGCTCGTCGCCCATAAGGCCCCGGCCGTCGGCCACCAGTTCGCCGCTCTGGTTGTCAAAGGGGTCGTTGCGCCACTGGGGGTTCGGGGGCGTCAGAGGCGCGAAGAAGGCGGAGTTTGCCACCATGCGCCAGGGGTCCAGGTTGCCGAAGTAGTGGGCCCGGCGCCCGGCGTCGCCGTTGCGGCGGGCGGAGGAGCCAAAGGAGCAGTCGGCCCACAGCCAGCCGTGGGGGGCGATGTAGAACATGGCCCAGTCGTGAGAGCCCACGTCCCCCGGGTAGGCGTACAGGCCGCTCTGCCACTGGGCGGGTATGCCCGCTATGCGGCACATGGCGATAAAGAGCAGGGCAAAGACCCCGCAGTCGCCCCTGAGCCCCGCCGCGCAGTAGTCGGCAATGCTGTCCAGCTGCAGGTAGGCGGGCTGGAAGCGGTAGTCTACGTTCCCGGTCACATAGTCGTAGATGGCCTTGGCCTTTTCCACGGGCCCCGCACAGCCCTGGGTGACCCGCTCTGTGAGCCGGCGCAGGTAGGGGGTGAAGACCAAATGGGGCTCCTGCTCCTCCAGGCAGAAGGAGGTCTGCTCCTTGTCGGGCACGATGGTCAGGGGGTCTGTGCAGGCAGCCCGGTGCAAGTAGCGGTAGGTGACAGTGAACTCCCGCTTTTCGCTTTCCTCCCACCAGATGGTGCGCTGGGGGGCGTCTAAGGGGGCGCACAGGCCGCCGGGGGTGCAGTCGAGAATTTCAATCTCGCTCTGCTGGGGGCAGGCGGCGGGGATGGGCAGCCAGGCCTCAAAGCGGCGGGCGTCCACCCCCGGGGCCGGGGCGATGGCGGCCTTCAGGGTGATGCGGGCGGTAACGCCCCCTTCGGCCTTCATGCGGCTGAGCACCGCGTCCCGGGCGCTGTTGTCCTTGGGCTCCTGCTTGAGGCCCGGGGCCAGCTGGGGGTAAAGGCGCAGGGTTTCCACAAAACGCTCATGGAACATGGCCCTGCCGTTTATACACCGCCAGTCGATACGGGCGTCGTCCACTAAAGCGTCGAAAACCTCCCCGGTGCAGGCGGGCCACTCCTTCTGCAGAAGGGCGATGGCCTCCTCCCGGGTCAGGGTGTAGTCCGCGCCCAGAAGGGGCAGGCGCATGCGCTCCACCCGCAGGCGGGCGGCAAGCTCCGGCTGCACGCCGGAGGAGAGGGCCGCGTCAATAAGGCGCAGGGCCCCTTCGATGTCGCCCATGCCCTTGCGCCGGGCAATGTCGCAGGGCAGGGGGTCGTTGAGATACCGGAAATCCTGGTTTTTCGTCATCATGCTCAAATCCTTTCTGCTTTTTTCCTTCCCTTAAAGTTATTATACCGCAAACCCCCGGAAACGCAAGCTTATTTTTTCCCGGGGGCGGTACGATACTTAATATAAATGAGAAACGGCGAAAGGAGCCAGAACATGGGAGAACTGTTTGTGCGCAGGAACAGGGGCTTTGCGGTGCCCCGGTATCAGGCCGCGGCGAAAACGGAAAAGCAGGCGGGCGCGGCCCCCGCCCAGAAGGCCCTGGGCCGGCAGCTCCCCCCGGCGCCGGAGCTTCTGCAGCAGCTTTCCTCCCGGGTGGGCCGGGCCCAGCGCTTCGCCCAGGAAGCCCGCCGCAGTCTGCAGACCGGGGAGGCGGCCCTGGCGGAGATGCAGAAGGGCCTGTACAGCATGGAGGAATTGGCGGAAAAAGCCGCCGGGGAGGGCGAAATAGACCGTCAGGCCCTGCAGGAGGTGCTGGGGCGGCTGCGGGACGAGATCGGCCGCATTGCCCGGGGCGGCGCACAGGCGGGGCTCTTTACCGAGGGGGCGGATGGCCTGGACCCGGACGCCCTGGTCAGCGGCCTGCTCTCCGGCCTCTCCGGCAAACAGGAGGGGATGGAGGGCCTGCCCGCTTGGCTTGTGCGGGGCCTTATGGAGAGCCCCCCGGACAAGGAGACGCTTCTGAAGGCCCTGGGGCTGGACGCCTCGGCAAGCGGGGCGGAGCTGGCGGCGGCCCTGGGCCGGCTGTCTCTGCAGGACAGCGCGGCGGCGGGGTACCTGGCGGGGCTGTACCTGGGGGCGGTCATCGCCGGGGGCGGCTCCCCCGGGGACATGGACCCGGCCCTGGCGGCGGAGGGCCTGCGCCAGCTTTTGGAGGCCATTGCAGGCGGGGCCCAGCCGGACCAGGCCATTTCCGCCCTGACAAACGGGGCCTTCACGAGCCTTGCGGACTTCGAGGCGCAGCTGGCCGGGGGCACGGCCCCGGGGCTGGAGGACTTTTTAAGCGGCCTGCTCCTTTCCGGGGAGAGCGCCGTGGACGTGCCGCCCCTGCTGGCCCTTCTGGGCGGCGGGGGAGAGGGGGGCTTTGATCTGCTCATGGGCCTCTTGTCGGCCCTGGAAAACGCCGGCCAGCCGGGCCCCGGGGAGGCAGCGCCTGCGGAAAACGCAGCCCCCCAGCCGGACACGGCGGGGCAGGGGGCCTCCTCCCAGGGGCAGGCCCTGGAGATGGAGGGCGCCCGGGCGGCGGGGCCCGGGGTGTCGGGGGCTTCTTTCGACGGGGAGGCCGGGGTGCTCACCCTGCGCTCTCATGAACCCCTCACCCTTTCCGGCCAGGGGCAGATGGCCCCGGCGGTGCGCCTTCTGGGAGAGGGCCCCCTGGGCCTGCGGCAGGTGCACGTGCCGGAGCTTTCCGTGCAGGCCCCCGGGGCCCTGGCGGTCTCTGAAGGGGAAAACGTGGTCTCTCAGCTGCGGCTGGGGGGCGGGGCGGCCCTGACTCTCGAAGGGCGGGGGTTCACCCACATCCTCAGCCTGGGGGGCGGGGCGGGCAGCGTGCTGCGGCTCACCGGCGGCGCGGTGGAGATAGCGGGGCAGGAGGCCGGCAGTCAGGCCCGCATCCTGGTGGACGGCCCCGTCTCCCTCCTTGCGCCCCCGGGGGCCCTGGTGCAGGACGCCCAGGGGAACACTCTCGAGCCCTTCGATGTTTTGTGGAAGGCGCTCTTGCCCGGGTGGAGCATGCTCACGGGCTTGGGCATAGACGGCCAGCAAGGCCAGCTGGCCCTGTTGAAGGGCCAGGGGGCGGAGGCCCTGCGCATGTGGTTCTCTAAGGGCGACCCCTCCCAGGGGTACCCGGCCCACATGGTGGTGCTGCAGGGCCGTGACCAGGCCGGGCGCCTGCGCACCCGGTACGTGTACCTGCGGTGGAGCCAGCGGGACGGGGCCTTCCGGGAAGCGCCCATGTACCCGAACCCCTTCACCGTCACCGGCGGCCAGCAGGACCGGGACTGGCGCTACGAGGAGGAGAGCCAGACCCTGCAGGTCCTCACGGGCCAAGTGACGGCCATTGCCGGGGGCACAGGGGAGGACGCGGGCCAGAGCCCCTTCAGCGGCCGGGTGGCCCTCTCAGACGGCCTGGGGCCCATAGAGCTCATCTTAGAGGGGGTACAGTGCCGGGTGCCTTCGGGCCGGGCGTTCAGCCTGGGCGGGGGCAACCAGGTGAGCCTTGTACTGCGGCGGGGCACCGAGAGCTTTTTCGAGAGCGGCCCGGGCTGCGCGGGCATCTCCCTGGGGGACGGCACCTCTCTGAAGATCGACCAGACCCGCTCCTTGGGCGACGAGCCCGAAGGGGAGCTGACAGCCATAGGGGGCTCCGGCAGCGCGGGCATCGGCCGGGACAGCGGCGTGGGCCAGGGCAGCGCGGGCACCATCCTCATCCGGGGAGGCAGGGTAAAGGTAAAGGGCGGCGGCCTTTCGGCTGCCCCCCAGGCAGCCGCCCCGGCAGGGGCCCCGGCGGTGCCGAAGTTCCGGGTGTCCTTAGAGTCCCTGGGTCTTAACAGCCTTGACATCACCACCCGGGAATCCGCCCGGAAAGCTGTGGAAGCCCTGGAAGCGGGCCAGAAGAAGGTGGCCCGGATGCGGGGGGCCTACAGCGCCATGTACGGAAGGCTCGAAAAGGAGCGGGGCGGCATGAGCCGGGTCCAGCGGTACATCCGCATGGTGCAGGACCCGGAGGAGGCCGGGGCCCTCTTCGGCGCACACAGCCAGTGGGGCCTGGAGGATCTGAGCACGCTGCTTTGGTAATCTTTTCTATATATAAAGAAAGGCCCGCAGAGGGAAACCCTTCTGCGAGCCTTTTCGTTTTGTCAGCCTTTCCGGTATTCCTTTTGAAGCAACGCGTAGGTGCTCTCCATTTCCGGGGTCACCACGTAGGAGACGGTGTTCATTTCATACCCCAGATAGAGCCTGCGGCCTTTGGCGGGTTTGTTCACGTATTCGGGCCAGCCCACCGACAGCAGGCCCCCCTTGGCGGTGAAGGCCCGGTGGCCGCTGATGCACAGCCGGTAGCTGTCCACGGTGCGGTTTTGCAGGTACGCCGAGGTGGAGAAGCGCCCGGCCCCAAAGTCCTCCCGCAAGGCCTCCTCCAGTTTTCCCGGGAAATCCTTGGGGAAGTCTTCTATGAGCTGGCTGTCTGTGAAGAAGTCGGGGTTATACTCTATAATCGAATTATTCCACACATTGCCCTTCTCTATCTTTTCCAGGGCGTCCAGGGTGTTTAGGGGGAACAGGCCGTCTACATACTCTTCATCGCTGACAAGCTCCGTGCGCATGGCCTCGAATTCCTCCAGCTTCGCCTGGGCCTCGGGGGTCGTCTTGCTCTGGAACTCATAATAAAGGTAATAGAATAGATAGGAGTGGTACCTCTCCCAGGGCTTTATGATATAAGTGAAGCTGGCATAGTGCTCCTGGTCCCAGCCCATGTAGGAATTGCGCCCGGGCAGGTAGGGGTACTGGGAGGCCCGCTCGGCCTCGATCCATTTGGCCTGCAGCTGCCGCACTTTTTCCAGGTTCTCCGGGCTCTGCGCGCAGGCGTACAGGCGGGCATACTCGGCGTCCGCGGGGTTGACGCTGAAGCTTTCCTCATGGCCCCCGGGCCTGGACAGCGACACGCCGTCCAGGATCTCCGGGTCCGGGCACTGGGTGTCAAGCCCCAGCCCGGTGGAGATGGCCCCCACGACCCCGGCCGTCACCAAGAAGGAGAGCAGGAGGGGCAGCCAGTGGCGGTGCAGCTTTTTCAAGGAGCGGGTGTAGTAGACCTCTGTGACGGCCCACACCCCCAGGAGGGACAGGACTATGGCCCCCAGGGTAAAGGGGATGCCCTTGTCGCCCAGGGAGATGTCGAAGGCCCGGCAGGCGGCGGCGTAGCCGAAGCCCACGGCGGCGGTAAGGGCCAGCTGCACCCGCAGGTAAAGGGCCATGCCTTTATTCTTCCGGGAGAGCCCCGAGTGCTCGCTGGGCCTGCGCACATACACCCAGAAGCTCAGGCCCCCCAGGGCAAGGCCCAGCCCCGTGGTCAGGGGCAGCTGGTGGGCCATGTCCCACTGGGCCGCCCGGCCCCGCATATGGCTTAAAAACAGGGCAAAGGGTGGGCAGCCGGCCCGGCTCAGGTACTCGGCGGGAAAGTAGGCGGACTGGGCGCCGGGGATGGTCCGGTTTATAAGGCCCACCATGTAGCCTGCCATGACCAGCCACCCGAAGGTGAGCAGCGCCGCCGTAAGGCCGTACTCGAAGTACGTGCCGCTGCACACCGCCGCCAGGGTGAAGAAGGCCAAGACACTTGCCCCCATCAGGGCCATGATGAGCACCATGGGCCAGAAGGAGCGGTTGAACTCCACCGGGCCGTAGATCCAGTCCCTAAACGCCATAAAGGGCAGGATGGGCGCCCACAGGGAGCAGAGCCCGGCCAGAAAGCTCCCGCAGAAGAATTCCCCCCGCTTTATGGGCAGGGCGTGGAAGAAATCCGCCTGCCTGCGGCCAAAGCAGTCGGCAAAGAGCCAGGGGGGCAGCAGGAAGGCAAAGCCGATGGACAGGGCGTTCACCACCGCCAGGTGTTCAGACGAATTGGTGTAGTGGTCGTATAAGCACGCCAGCAGGAACGCCGCCCAGTACAGGGCCCCTATGGGCAGCACCCGCCGCATCTGCCAGGAAAAGACGTTCCAGGCCCGGTTTTCCTTAAAGAATGTTTTCCATGTCATATCCGCACGCCTCCATTTCGCTGATGAATACTTCTTCCAAAGAAAGCGGCAGCGCTTCCCGGAAGGTGGGGGAGAAGCCGTCCAGGGCCGCTAAGATCTCGTCCTCGTTCCCCCTGGCCACAAAGGTCAGCAGGGAGCCGTTTACCTCCCAGCCGGTGATGCACAGCTTCTGCTTCAGGTCCCCTATCTCCGGCATCTCCTTAAACACCGCCTGGACCCGGTGCAGGTGCAGCTGCATGTCGTCCAGCTCCTTTTCCAGCACCACGCCGCCCTTGTGCAGCAGGGCCAGGGTGTCGCAGAGGTCCTCCATCTCCCGCAGGTTGTGAGAGGCCAGCACAACGGTCATCCGCCTTTCGGCCACTTCCTCTGCCAAGAGCTTTTTCAGGAGCCTGCGCACTACCGGGTCCAGCCCGTCGAAGACCTCGTCCAGCAGCAGGAAGTCAGGTCTCGACGAAAGGGCCGTGATCACCGCCGCCTGCTTGCGGCCCCCCTTGCTCAGGGCGCCGTACTTGGCCTTTTCGTCAAGGGGGAAGGCTTTACACAGGCGCTGGAAGTAGTCCTCGTCCCACCCGGGGTAGAAGCGGCGCAGGGCCTTGCCCATCTGCAAAATCGAATAGGTGTGGGGGAACCACAGCTCGTCCGCCACCAGCCGCGCCCGGGCCCTCAGGGTCGCGTCCTCCCAGGGGGAGAGGCCCTCTAAGAGCACTTCTCCCTCCTGGGGCCTATAGACCCCGCTGAGAATGCGCAGCAGGGTGGACTTCCCCGCGCCGTTTGACCCAATGAGCCCGAAAATGCTGCCGGTATGTACCGTCAGGTCCACGCCGGTAAGGGCCGTGGCCGCCCCAAAAGATTTTTTCAGCCCTCTTATCTCTATCATGCTTTTCCCTCCTCCAGATTGTCAAACAGCCCCAAAAGCTCCTCCCGGCTCACGCCGGCCTCCAGGGCGTCCTGCAGGGCATGGCGCGCCTGCTCCAGGGCTTCGCGCCTGCGCTTTTCCCACACAGCCTCGGGCTTTGCCAGAAACGACCCCTTGCCCGGCAGGGAGTAGATGACCCCGTCGCGCTCCAGCATGGCGTAGGCCTTCTGCACGGTGTTGGGGTTTACGCCCAGCTCCTTTGCCACCGCCCGCACCGAGGGCAGCTGGCCCTTTTCCCCAAAGGCCCCGGCGGCCCCCAGGCGCACGACGCTGCGGTAGATCTGCTCAAAAATGGGCAGGCTGCTTTTGTAATCCATGGTAAACAGCTTGAGCACCTCCTAACTGTACTAGTTCGATTAGTACAGTTAGAGCATACACCCGGCGGGTGATTTTGTCAAGGGCCTTGTCAAGTTTTTTTTATGTTAAGAGACTGTTACTAAATTGTAACCAGCAATTTGAACAAAACTGAAGAAAACCTATTGCGCTTTTTCGATTTTTGTGTTATGTTTTATAACGTACAAAGAAGCCGGACGGCTTCACTATTCAAAATCCTAAGGAGGATCAATTGTATGAAGACGAGCAAGAAAGTCTTGGCAGTCCTCTTGGCTTTGGCCTTAGTGCTGAGCCTGGCTGCCTGCGGCGGCGGAGAAACCTCTTCTCCCGCTTCTACCCCTGCTGACGATACCAGCAGCGCCGCGTCCACTCCCGAAGAGTCCACTCCCGACGCTTCCGAGCCCGAGGAGAGTGAGACTGAGTCTGAGCCCGAGACCGACGATACCGGCGACGAGCTCTCTACCCCCCGTAATGAGACCGTCTACCTGGGCGGCCTGCAGTGGGGCAAGCCCGCGCAGAACAACCCCTTCGCCCCGAACCCCAACTTCACCGCCATGTCCCAGACCGGCATCGCCCGCCAGCTGGAGTACGAGACCCTTTACATGTACAATCCTCTGGACGGCAAGATGTATCCCAACCTGGCTGACGGCGACCCCGTTTGGGCGGAGGATCAGACCTCTGTGACCGTCAAGCTGAAGGCTGCCGCCAAGTGGAGCGACGGCACCGACCTGACCGCCGATGACGTTGTGGCCACCTTCGATTCTCACATCAAGGCCGCTTCCCCCCAGGGCAACGACTACGGCCAGTACATCGAGTCCATCACCGCTGATGATGAGGACACCTTCACCATTAACTTGAAGGCCGATAACCTGAACCCCCATAAGATCAACGCTTACCTGACCGCCATCTACGTTTCCCAGAAGGCTTTCCTGGACAAGTGCTGGAGCGAAGTAAGCGACGACGGTTCCGAGTTCAAGAACCTGACCATGTGGGACGCCCCCCACACCGGCGCCTACAGCCCCGTTCTGTATGATTCCGAGCAGAAGTGGGTCTGCGAGCGCAACGACGATTACTGGGGCCAGGACGAGTCCATGTGGGGCAAGCTGCCCGCTCCCAAGTACGTTGCTCACAACATCTTCAAGGATAACGACGCTACCATGCGCGCCCTGGAGGCTGGCGAGATCGATATCGACCAGCACTACGCCACCGACCTGCAGAAGACCTGGGAAGAGAAGGGCCTGCCCATCTCCACCTGGTTCGACGAGCCCCCCTATCAGTTAGGTATGGGCATGCCTTCCGCTATGTTCAACTGCCAGAAGGAAGGCCTCGATCAGGTCGCTGTGCGTAAGGCTATCGCCTACGCCATCGACTATGACCAGGTCGTTGCTTCCGCTATGACCGGCCAGTCCTACACCTTCGCTGAGATGCCCCGCTGCATGTTCAACCCCACCGACGGCGAGCGCGCTCTCATCAAGGACCCCGAGGTCCTGAAGCCCTATCAGTTCACCGGCAAGGACATTGAAGGCGCCAACAAGCTGCTGGACGACGCCGGCATCATTGATACCGACGGCGACGGCGTCCGCGAGTACCCCGCCGGCAACAACCTGGCTTTCAAGGCCATGTGCCCCACCGGCTGGAACGACTGGAACGCTGCTCTGGGCATCCTGTCTGCCTGCGGCACTGACATCGGCCTGAACCTGGAGACCAACTTCATCGAGTCCGCCACCTACACCGCTGACATCCAGGCTGGCAACTTCGATATCTCCATGACCTCTTACGAGCCTGTTAACGCCGGTAACCCCTACATCCGCGCTTACTCCATGTTCTACGCCTTCGGCGGCGACTTCCCCGAGACCATGACCTTCAACTATGGCCGGTACTACAACCCCGAGGCCGAGGCCCTGCTGGACCAGCTGAAGCTGGAGACCGACGTAGAGGCCCAGAAGGACATCTATGAGAAGCTGAACATCATCCTGCTGGATGAGGTGCCCATCACTGCCCTTATGTATCGTCCCGCTGACTTCCATCAGGTCAACGAGTCTGTCTGGACCAACTTCCCCGAGGCTGGCAACGAGGAGAACATTCCTCCGCTGCTGTGCCTGGATGGCTACGGCTACGCCGGCCTGTTCAACATCGAGCTGGTCGAGGGCTAAGATACAGATTTTCCAAACTTAATAAACTGGCACTATAGGCTGCTGGCCTGTTTAGGCAGGCCCTGACTGAACCATTGGGAAGTGCGGCGGAGGTGTAGATGAGACACATCCGCCGCGCTTTTTCTGTATCAACTTTTGATGAGGTGATAGTTTTGAAAGGTTATTTGAAATACTACGGCAAGCGCATCATGTGGTATGTGCTTACCCTGGTTGTTGCCGTATTCTTAAACTTCCTGCTGCCCCGGCTGATGCCCGGCGACCCTGTACAGCAGCTGGCCGCCCAGGCTACCGCAGGCAGTACCGACCCCACCGTGTACTTGAAGACGGTGGAGCAGTACACAAAAGAATTTGGCCTGGATAAGTCCCTGCCCGAGCAGTTCTTCATCTACGTGGGCAATATCTTCCAGGGCAACTTAGGCACCTCCCTGTCCAAGTACCCCCGTACCGTTACGGACATCCTTGGCGGGTCCATCGGCTGGACGCTGGCCCTGCAGATCCCCGGCATTATCGTTGGCTGGTTTTTGGGGAACCTTTTGGGTGCCATCGCGGCCTACATACGGAAATCAATCGATACGGTAGTTTTGCCGATCTTTATGTTTATCAGTAACATGCCTGCCTTTGGCTTGGCGTTTATCATGATCTTTATCTTCTCCAACAAATTGGGCATCGCGCCATCCGGCGGCGGCTACGCCTACGACCTGGTGCCGAACTTCTCAATGGAATTCGTGGGGTCTGTGCTCAAGTACTACCAAATGCCCTTCTGGACCATGGTGCTTATTTCCATCGGCGGCCAGGCTATCGGCATGCGCTCCATGTCTATCTACGAGCTCAACGCCGACTACGTGAAGTACAGCCGCTTCTTAGGCATCAAGGACCACAAGATCGTCATGTACGTGTTCCGCAACGCCATGCTGCCCCAGATCACCGGTTTGGCCATGTCCTTCGGCACCATGATCGGCGGCAACCTGGTGGCGGAGATGGTGTATAGCTATCCCGGCATCGGCACCACCATGTTCCAGGCTATCAACACCCGCGACTACCCGCTGCTTTCTGGTTGTACCCTGCTCATCACCATCATGGTGCTGATCGCTAACCTGGTAGTGGAAATTCTCTACGGCGTAGTCGATCCCCGCGTCAAGGCGGCACAGATGGAGACAGAGTGATCTGGTATTCCGGCAGACCAATTGTAGGAGGTATATAATATGTTACGACAGATAAAAGAAGCCTTCCGGAACCCCAAGTTCCTGGTAGGGTTCATCCTGTTCGTGCTGCTGCTTCTCATGGCGATTTTCTATCCCATGATTTCCATGTACGAGCCATTGACCTATTACGCCACCAGCTTTGAAAAACCCGGCACCTATGTCAATATCCTGGACATTGCCAATTCGGAAGGCGTAAAGCTCAACGTGGATACCGCCGCGGGCCGTCTGGACAGCGTGCTGACAGACGACCAGAAGGAGACCATGAAGGATTGGCTCGTCCGCTTCGGCGGCGTGGAGGAAAGCGCCATTGACCTGGAGGATTCCGAGTCCTTCCTGAAGCTGTGGCAGGACAATTATGATTCGAAAAACCCCCAGAAGGGCCTGCGTACCGCGGATAAAAAAGCGGTGGCCCGCCTGGATAAGCAGCTGACCACCGCGCTGAACAGCGACAGCATCGACATCGCTGGAAAAAATGAAGAGGGCGAGCTGGAAGTCGTAAAGTCCATTCCGGGCGACCACTTCATCAACGCGGGCTCTGTGGGCAACAGCTACACCTTCCCCCTGGGCACCGATAACTTTGGCGCCGACGTGCTCACAAAGCTGACCAGCTCCATCCGCGTGTCCCTGCGCATCGGCCTGGTGGCCGGCCTCATCGGCACCGCCATCGGCCTGACCATCGGCCTCTTGGCCGGCTTCCTGGGCGGCTGGGTGGATAACTTCCTGACCTTCGTCACCAATATTTTCACCGTCATCCCCAGCTTCGTTATCCTGGTCCTTATCTCTAACGCCGTAAGCGCTTCGGCCCGCGGCGCCACCATGGTGTCCGTCATCATCGGCCTCACCTCGTGGCCCTGGACGGCCCGTTCCGTGCGCTCCCAGGTGCTGTCCCTGCGGGGCCGCGACCACGTGAACCTGTCGAAGCTTTCCGGCCACAGCATGCCCCGCATCATCCTGCAGGACATCCTGCCCTATGTGGCGTCCTACGTTGTGATGGCCATGATCCTGCAGATCTCCTCGGGCATCCTGGCGGAGGCGCAGCTCTCCATGCTGGGCCTGGGCCCCAACACCTCTACCACTACCACCCTGGGCATCATGATGAACTGGGCGCAGCAGTACTCTGCCATGCAGAGCAACAGCTGGTGGGCCTTTGTCCCGGTAGTCATTTCCATTACTTTGATTACATTCTCGCTGAACCTGATGAATACGGGCCTGGACCAGGTGTTCAACCCGCAGCTGCGAGACTAAGGAGGGGACAACATGGGAAAAGTAATGTTGGAAGTAAACGATTTGAAAACCAAATATGTCACGCGCTTTAAGGAAGACGTTTATGCTGTTGACGGCGTCTCCTTGAAGATTGAGGAGGGCAAGTCCCTGGGCGTCGCGGGCGAGTCAGGCTGCGGCAAGTCCACCCTGGCCCTGAGCCTCATCGGCTACTACTTTGCCCCGCTGCACTACATGAGCGGCGAAATCATCATCGACGGCCAGAACATCTCCGGCATGAAGCCCGACGAGGTGCGCAAGAAGGTGCTGGGCACGGAAGTCGCCTACATCCCCCAGGCCGCCATGAACGCTTTGAACCCCACCCAGAAGATCATCCGCTTTATCGAGGACGTTATCCAAGTCCATGACAAGAGCCTGAGCAAAAAAGACATTTATGATATGGCCGTGGAACGCTTCCGCATTCTGGGCCTGCCCCCCGAGGTGCTGCAGAAGCACGCGGTGGAGCTGTCCGGCGGCATGAAGCAGCGCACCGTCATCGCCATCTCCACCATCCTCTCGCCGAAGGTTCTGATCGCTGACGAGCCTTCCTCCGCTCTGGACGTTACCAGCCAGAAGATGGTTATCAAGATGATGCGCGAGCTGATGGAAAAGGGCTTCATCAAGTCCATGATCTTCATCACCCACGAGCTGCCCCTGCTGTACAACGTGACCGATGACATTATGGTCATGTACGCGGGCCAGATCGTGGAGCACGGCACCGCCAAAGAGATGGTCTTCGACCCGGTGCACCCCTACTCCAAGGGCCTGATGGGCTCCATCATCGTGCCCGAGGAAGGCACCCGCGACGTGCAGCTGGAGGCCATCCCCGGCACACCCCCGAACCTGAAGCACCCGCCGGACGGCTGCCGTTTCGCGCCCCGGTGCAAATACGCGAAGCCGGAGTGCAAGGTCTATGACGTGCCCGAGAAGGAGTTTGAGGGGCACCGCATGTACCGTTGCATCTACGACGTGGACTACTTGAAGGAGGCGTATGGCAGAAATGGCTAGAGAGTTGGGAAAATCTGTACTGAAGGGTGAGAACATCACCAAGGTCTTCGGCTACGGCAAGACCCGCACCGAGGCCGTGAAGAAGGTAAACTTCGACTTCCACGAGGGCGAGGTCATCTCCATCGTGGGCGAGTCGGGCTCCGGCAAGACCACCATTGCGCGCATGATCCTGGGGCTCATCACCATCACCGAGGGCACGCTGCTCTTCAACGGCCAGCCCCGTGATATTTCCAGCGGCAAGAAGCGCAAGGAGTACTGGAAGAACATCCAGGCGGTTTTCCAGGACCCGTTCTCCTCGTTCAACATGTTCAATAAGATTGATGACCTGTTGCTGGACTGTATCAACATGACAGGCGGCAAGCACAAGAGCGACAAGGAAAAGTTCGACATGATGACCGAGGCCTGCTCCTTCGTGAACCTGAAGTACGCGGAGCTGACCAATAAGTACCCCTTTGAGCTTTCCGGCGGCCAGATGCAGCGTCTGATGATCGCCCGCATCTTCCTCTTGAAGCCGAAGATTCTGATTGCCGACGAGCCCACCTCCATGGTGGACGCCTGTTCCCGCGCTACGATTCTTGACATGCTCATGAAGCTGCGCGACGAGATCGGTATGACCATCATCTTCATCACCCACGACATCGGCCTTGCCTACTATGTGTCCGACTCCGTGTACATCATGGAGCACGGCGCCTTCGTAGAGGCCGGCCCGGCGGAGGATGTGATCATCCACCCGAAGGCGGACTACACCAAGCGCTTGATTTCCGACGTGCCGAAGATTTACGGCGAGTGGGATTTGAGTACGGTTGGCTGATAGGCTGGCAAAAGGAATAAACGAAGCCCCGTCCGCAAGGACGGGGCTTTTGTGTGCCTGGGGGCCGAAAGGAAAGTAGCTTTCCTTTACAGCCCCACATGCCTGCGTATGGCCTGGAAGGTCTCCTCGCTGATTACGTGCTCAATGCGGCAGGCGTCCTCGGCGGCCACCTCCGGGTCTACCCCCAGGGACTGGAGCCACTGGGTGAAAAGCACGTGGCGCTGGTACACGCCCTCGGCAATGCGGCGGCCCTCGTCGGTAAGGGTGATGAACCCATCGGCATCCACGGCCACGCAGCCCCGCTCGCGCAGGTGCTTCATGGCCACAGAGACGCTGGGCTTGCTGAACTCCATTTCAGCGGCGATGTCGATGGAGCGCACATGGCCGCTGCGCTGGTGCAGGATGAGGATGGTCTCCAGGTAGTTTTCGGCGGATTCCTGTATTTTCTTCATAGCGGCGCCTCCTGCTCTTTCATCGTCTCATAGAATTATAGCATTTTTAACAGGAGCTTGCAAGCTTTTCCTTGCAAAGCTTACATTTTTGTACGTTTTCACGGGTTTTGTAAGGGCTTTGAAAGAAACGGGGCCGGGAAATCGCAAAAGAGGGGTGGTAAGATAGGGGCAGAAAAGAGAAAGGGGGCGCGGTTCATGAAACGGGCGCTGAAATGGATAAGAAACGGGATATTGGTAATTGCCGCGCTGGCGGTGTGCGGGGCCGGGGCCATCGCCCTGCAGGGGTACGAGCTGTACACAGCCGCCCTGGCAGAGATGCCCCTTTATAAGCGGGTAGAGGCCGTGCGGGCCCAAGAGGACTTCACGCCCCTTAAAGACCTGCCCGCCACCTACAAGGACGCCGTGGTGGCCGCGGAGGACCACCGGTTCTACACCCACGGGGGCATCGACATCCTGGCCATCGGCCGGGCCCTGTGGAACGACCTGTGCAGCCTCTCCTTCCAGGAAGGGGGCAGCACCATCACCCAGCAGCTGGCGAAAAACATGCTCTTTACCCAGGAAAAGGACCTGTGCCGCAAGGCCGCCGAGGTCTTCGCGGCCTGGGAGCTGGAATCCAAGTACAGCAAGGACGAGATCTTAGAGCTTTATGTAAACAGCATTTACTTTGGCAGCGGCTGCTACTGCGTGGGGGCCGCCAGCCGGGAATACTTCGAGAAGGACGCCGGGGAAATGGACGCCGCGGAGTGCACGCTCCTAGCGGGCATCCCCAACGCGCCGGGGGTGTACGACCTGAACGTGAACCCCCGCCTTGCCCACCAGCGGCAGAAGCAGGTGGTCTCCAGTATGGTAGAGCACGACTACATGACCCCCGAGGAAGCCGAAGAACTGCTGGCCTCCTGACCCTCGCTTATGGACACGGAGACGCCGTTTACCTCCACGCCGTCTTCGGCCCGGATGAGGATGTACTTCTTGCCGTCGATGAGCCGGGTCTCCACCAGGTGGGCGTAGTCGGCCTCCACCTTGATGAGCACGTTGGGGGTGCGCAGCTGGGTCTCCTTCTGGTCGATGAGGTTCTTGGGGTTCACGGCCTGCCCGCCGAACTCCTCCTCGTACTGCCGGGCGAAGTCGCTGATCTTCTCCTCCTCCACCTCGCAGTCCCGCAGCACCTCTGAGAGGATGCGCCCCGACACGGCCAGGGGCTCCGGGTCCTTCCGGGCCTTGTGGTCGTCCACCATTTCCCGCAGGCGGTCGGTGACGCCCTGCACTACGTCGTAGCAGCACTGGTCCCCTAAAGACCCTGCCAGAAGCTCCCGGAAGGTCTCCTGCTGCAGGGCGGCGGGCATGGGGGGCTCGGCCTTAAAGACCGCGTCGATGAACTCCGGGTGGTTCTCGTCGGCCTTCTTGGAGTAGTAAAGGGCGCTGTACAGATTGGCGCAGCGGTCGTCAAAGGCCGGGAACAGGAAGCCCAGCTCCGGCGGCGACACCAGCCGGTCCATGCCCCGGTTCTCAAAGAGGTTCTCGGCGGCGTTGTAGCTCAGGGCCGGCTTTGTCTCCTTGATGGGGCACACGCTGCACAGGATGTAGGAATACACGTCGTTGGAGCCGTCTGGCAGCATGCCCCCGTCCTTGGCGTGGTAGGGGATGTCGTACTTGTCGAAGGCCAGCAGGATCATGTAGGGGGTCTCCAGGTGGAGGCCCTCTATGGCCTTTTGGTAGAAGGCCGTGGTGACCTCCTCGTCCTTTAACTCCGTGTCCCGCAGGGCCATCAGCAGCCGGTGCTCGTCGCTGTCCGCCACCTGCTGGGTGGTGAAGACGATGTCCGTCAGGTTCTTGCCCAGGCTGCCGGAGAGGGTGCGCTTTAAGGTCTGCAGAATGTTCTCCGTCTCCTCCTGGGGGGTGGAGCTGAGAGACTGGCCGAAGGTGGAGGTGATCTCGCCCTTCAGGCTCACATAGCACCCGTGCACCTGGGTGATGCTGCTCTTGTCGGGGTTCAGGCGGCGGCGGATCTCGCCGATTTCTTTCTCGTTCATAAGCTTTCCTTTCTTTTATCCGTTCTTTTATTTTTCATGTGCCTGTCTATTGTACCGCAATTTTCGCAAAAGAGCAAGACGGCTTTACGGCTCTTTCTTTTCCTTCTGGCACAGGCGGCTGTAGGGACAGCCCGCACACCCGTGAGAGCACCCGCCTTTTCCATGCCTGCGGCTATAAAGGCCCCGGCCGATGACGAAAAGGGCCGCGGCTCCAATGAGGATAGTAAGAATAAGGGTGGGAAGATTCATAGGTACGCCCTCCTTTTCACCCTCTATTATAGCATAATAGGCCGGGGATGTGTAAATTTTTTCTTGACAAATCCCCCCAAAGGCCGTAGAATAAAGACAGAAAAATGAAAGCAGGGGTGCCGCCAAATGGCAGCTGAGAGGAGCTTCGAGCTTAAACCCTGTGCCCGGTGGCGGGCAGGAACCTGATGCGGATAATACCGACGAAGGGAGCATTTCATCAAAAGGGAATGTTTTATTTCTATGCCGCTGGGAGTTTCCGGCGGTATTTTTCATTTTTCCTAATCTTTAATGAAAGAGGGAAAGTCTTATGAACACACGTTCCACGCGCACCCTGAACCTTGTCACCGGCGGCGTGCTGGTGGCCCTGGGCACGGTGCTCTCCTTTGTAAAGGTGCTGAACATGCCCTACGGGGGCAGCATCACCCTGTGCTCCATGCTGCCGGTGATGCTCTTTTCCTACCGGGCGGGCCTAAAGTGGGGCCTGGGGGCGGGCTTTGTCTACAGCGTGCTGCAGCTGCTTTTTGGGCTGGACGGCCTAAAGGGCATCTCGGGCATGACGGTGGCGGGCTCCATTTTCTTAGATTACCTGCTGGCCTTCACGGTGCTGGGCCTGGCCGGGGTCTTCCGGGGGAAGCTCAAAAACGACCCGGCGGCCTTCACCCTGGGGTGCTTTCTGGCCATGCTGCTGCGGTATGTTTCCTCCATCCTTTCCGGGTGGCTCTTGTGGGCCCAGTTTATGGAGGTAAACTACATGCAGGGGCTGGTGCAGGCCTTCTTCCCGGGGCTCAGTTCCCTTACGGGCAATGAGCTGGCCCTCATCTACTCCACCTGCTACAACGGCAGCTACATGGTGCCGGAGATCGTCGTCACCTGCATAGCGGCCTTCTTATTGATGCGGCTGGCGGGCAAACACATACTGAAAGAAGCATAAAGAAAGCCGGGGCCACCCCCGGCATTTCTTATGTCCTTTTCAGAAGAGGAATGTAATGGCGCACACGATCAAATTCAGTAAACCCGCCCCCATAAAGAGCGGGGGAAGCTTGCGGATTTCACCAGGGTCTTTCGCAGCGCGGGGCTCCTTCTGCATGGCGATGTCGGTGTTGGCGGCCAGATGCATGGGAGGAAGGCCCCGATAGCCGCCCACAGAGGCCCCATACCGGGAGGACTTGCCCCCCCGCACTACCATCAAGAGGCCAATGAGAAACAGCACCAGCCCCAGGAAAAAGCTGCTGTCCTGCAGGTTCAGGCCAATGACATGGGCCACATCGCCCAGAAGCCAGAACAAAAGCAACAAAACAGCGCCCCCGGCCGCGCCGATGCCCAAGAACTTGAGACGGGGTTTCATAACAGTTCCTCCTAACTATATTTTATACCATTATTATAACAAATATTGGCTTCCCTGTCAAGGAGCCGGGGCCTCAGCTGGCCGCCGACACCCGGCCGGTCTTGGCGTCCAGGGTCACCACGGCGCCGCTTTTTAAGATGCGGGTGGCGTGCTCCGCCCCGGTGAGCACGGGGATGTCCATGGCAAGGCCCACAATGGCCGCGTGGGTGTTCAGCCCCGGCTGCTCGGTGATGATGCCGGAGGCCCGGCGCAGGGCCTCCACCATAGAGTTGTCCGTGGCGGCCACCACCAGGATGTCCCCGTCCCTAAAGGCCCCCAGGTCCTCAGGAGAGAGGCACACGCACAGCCGGGCCGACACGGCCTTTTCCGTGATGCCCGTGCCCGTGAGCAGCACGTGGCCCACCATGTGCACCTTCATCATGTTGGTGGTGCCGGAGACCCCCAGGGGCACCCCGGCCGTAATGACCGCCAGGTCCCCGGGCTGCACCAGGCCCGCCCGCTCGGCGGCGTCCACCGCGTGCTCAAAGAGGGCGTCGGTGTCGCTTTCCTCCTGGATGAGCAGGGGGTACACGCCCCAGGAAAGGCTCAGCTGCCGGTGCACGCTTTCTTCTGTGGTGCAGCCGATGATGGGGTACAGGGGCCTGAACTTCGAGAGCTGCCGGGCGGTGATGCCGGATTTCGTCACGGTGATGATGGCGCTGGCCCCCAGGTCGTGGGCGGTGGTGCAGGTGGCGTGGGAGATGGCGTTTGTCACGTCGAAGGCCACGTCCCGGTTGTCCCGGGAGTTAAACCGCTGGATGTAGTCGATGCTCTGCTCGGCCTTCTCGGCGATGCGCACCATGGTTTCCAAAGCCTCCACCGGGTACAGGCCCGCGGCCGTCTCGCCGGAGAGCATGATGCAGCTGGTGCCGTCGTAGATGGCGTTGGCCACGTCCGTGGCCTCGGCCCGGGTGGGGCGGGGGTTCTTCATCATAGAGTCCAGCATCTGGGTGGCGGTGACCACCTGCTTGCCCGCCAGGTACGATTTCTGTATCAGCTGCTTCTGCAGCACGGGCACGTCCTCGAAGGGGATCTCCACGCCCATGTCGCCCCGGGCCACCATGATGCCGTCGGCCACCCGCAGTATCTCGTCGATGTTCTCCACGCCCTCCATGTTCTCTATCTTGGCGATGATGTTCACGGTGTGGCAGTCGTATTCCTTCAAAATCTGCCGGATCTCCAGGATATCCTGGGCGCAGCGCACGAAGGAGGCGGCGATGAAGTCAAAGCCGTTTTCTATGCCGAAAATGATGTCCGAGCGGTCCCGGGGGCTGATAAAGGGCATGGAGAGCCGGGTGCCCGGCACGTTGATGCCCTTGTTGTTGGAGATGCGGCCGCCGTTTATCACCGTGCACATGATGTCCGTCTCGGACACGTGCTCGGCCCGCAGTTCGATGAGCCCGTCGTCAATGAGCACCCGGGCGCCGGGCTCCAGGTCCCGGGGCAGGTCCTGGTAGGTGATGGAGACCACCTTGCTGTCGCCGGGGGTGTCCCGGGTGGTCAGGGTGAAGTTGTCCCCGGCCTTTAGCTCCACCGGGCCCTCTGCGAAGGACTTCACCCGTATCTCCGGCCCTTTGGTATCCAGAATGGTGGCGATGGGCAGGCCCAGCTCCTCCCGCAGGCGGGTGACGGCCTCCAGCTTGCGGGCGGCGTCCTCGTGGGTGCAGTGGGAGAAGTTGAACCGGGCCGCGTTCATGCCCCCCAGCATCAGCCGGCGCAGAACGCCTTCGTCCTCTGTGGCGGGGCCCAGGGTACAGATGATCTTGGTTTTTCTCAGCATATTTTGCCTGCCTTTCCGCACAATGGCATATTCTGCTCTTATTATACCATGTCCACGGCGCAAAGAGTGCCCAAAATTCCCGCCCACAGATTATATAAAACCCACAACCTCCCTTGCCACCCCCGGGGCAATCTGCTATAATAAAGGAAAGCCTTGGGAAAGGAGCGTTTTTATGCCGATCCGTATTATAACTGATTCCGCCGCCGACATGCCGGCCCCTGTGCGAAAAGAGGTCACCGTGCTGCCCATGACCATCAGCTTCGGGGACTGCCACTTCCAGGACGGGGTGGACCTGAGCCACCGGCAGTTTTACGAGAGGCTCATTGAGGAGGACACCCTGCCCGTCACCAGCCAGGTGAGCCCCGGGCAGTTCGGCGACGCCTTCAAGGCCGCCGTGGCCGCCGGGGAGACCGTGGTGGCCGTGACCCTTTCGAAGAAGCTCTCCGGCACCTGGCAGAGCGCCTGCCTTGCCGCGGAGGACTACCCCGGGAAGGTCTTCGTGGTAGACAGCGGCAACGCTACCATCGGCGAGCAGGTGCTGGTAGAGCGGGCCCTGGCCCTGATGGACGAGGGCATGGAAGCGGAAGAGATCGCCCGGACCCTGGACCGGGAAAAAGGAGAAGTGCGGCTCATCGCCCTGCTTGACACCCTGGAGTACTTAAAGCGCGGCGGGCGCATCTCCTCCACCACGGCCCTGGTGGGCGGGCTGCTTTCGGTGAAGCCCGTGGTGGCCGTGCGGGAAGGCGAAGTGGTGGTGCTGGGCAAGGCCCGGGGCTCCAAAAACGGCAACAGCCTTTTGGTGGAGGAGATAGAGAAGACCGCCGGGGTAGACTTCTCCCGGCCCTACCGCCTGGGCTACACCGGCCTTACCGACGCCCTGCTGCAAAAGTACGTTCACGACAGCCAGGCCCTCTGGCAGCAGCACACAGAGTCCCTGCCCATCTGTACGGTGGGCGGCGCCATCGGCACCCACGTGGGGCCGGGGGCCATCGCGGTGGCGTTCTTCTGCAAATAGACCGGGGAAAAATCATAGGAGGAATGGATAAAGACATGGAAAAGAGAGAAAAGTTTTCCTCACGGCTGGGCTTCCTGCTGATCTCGGCGGGCTGCGCCATCGGCCTGGGGAATGTGTGGCGGTTCCCGTACATTACGGGCAAGTACGGCGGCGGGGCCTTTGTGCTCTTATACCTTTTGTTCCTGGTGATACTGGGCCTGCCGGTGATGGTCATGGAGCTCTCCGTAGGGCGGGCCAGCCAGCGCAGCATCGCCCTTTCCTTCCAGCGGCTGGAGCCCAAGGGCAGCAAGTGGCACTGGTACAGCTACGTGGGCTTTGCGGGCAACTACCTGCTGATGATGTTCTACACGGTCATTGCCGGGTGGCTGCTGTACTATTTCGTGCGCATGCTCCGGGGGGATTTCACGGGCCTTGACGCCGACGGCGTGGCCGGGCAGTTCTCCGCCCTTATGGGCCGGCCGGGTATCATGACCGTCTACATGATCGTGGTGGTGTGCCTGGGCATGCTGGTGTGCCTGCAGGGCCTGCGAAACGGTGTGGAGCGGGTCAATAAGATCATGATGGTGTGTTTGCTGGGGCTCATGGTGGTGCTGGCCGTAAACTCCGTCCTGCTGGAGGGGGCGGGGGAGGGCCTGCGCTTTTACCTTACCCCCAACTTCCACAACCTGGTCTACGACAATGAGGGCCGGTGGATCTTAGGCGAGACCGTGTTCGCGGCCATGGGCCAGGCCTTTTTCACCCTGTCTCTGGGGATCGGGGCCATCGCCATCTTCGGCAGCTACATCGGCCGCGAGCACCGGCTCACGGGCGAGGCCCTGCGTATCAGCCTTTTAGACACCTGCGTGGCCTTTACGGCGGGGCTCATCATCTTCCCGGCCTGCTCGGCCTACGGGGTCTCCACCGGGGAGGGGCCCTCCCTGGTGTTCGTTACCCTGCCCAATATCTTTAACCACATGCCCTTAGGCAGGCTGTGGGGCGGGGCGTTCTTCCTGTTTTTGTCCTTTGCGGCCCTGTCTACGGTCATCGCCGTGTTTGAAAACATCCTCTCCTTCACCATGGACCGCTGGGGGCTCTCCCGGAAAAAGGCCGTGCTGGTGAACTTCTTCGGGGTGCTGCTGCTGTCTATGCCCTGCGTGCTGGGCTTTAACCTCTGGTCCGGGGCCACGGTCCTGGGCATGGACATATCGGGCCTGGAAGACTTCCTCGTGTCCCAGAACATCCTGCCCTTGGGGTCCTTGGTATACGTGCTGTTCTGCACCAGCAAAAAGGGCTGGGGGTGGGAGGCCTTCTTAAAAGAAGCCAACCAGGGCCGGGGCATCCGCTTCCCCCGGGCCGTGCGGGTCTATGTGCGGTACATCCTGCCGCTTATCGTGCTCTTTATCTTCGTGATGGGCTACTGGAACAAGTTCGGGCCCAAATAGCTTTTAAGGTTTCCCACAACAAAAAGGACCGGTCACAATAGACCGGCCCTTTTTATGTTCGCTTTTACGTTCCCCTTACGGGTACTGCCGCGGGGGGATGTCCGCCTCGGTGGCCTCGGGGTAGTCCGCCTCCTTGGCTTCCTTGGCGTCGTTGGGGCCTGCCTCCTGGGGGACGGGCTCCGGGTCGGGCACAAGCTTCGTGCCGCAGGCGCTGCAGAAGGTGGCCGAATTGGGGCTCTGCCTGCCGCAGGTGGGGCAGAAGACCTTGTTCTGCTTGTCGCCCAGTTCCTTGGCGATGGCCGCCTGCTGTGCCTTCAGGGCGTCGATCTCGGTCATCTGGCCCATGGCCTCGGGGTCCGCCGAAAGGGTGTCCCGGCAGCACTCGTACACGTACTGGCCCAGCACCTCGTA
>CANRZD010000016.1 GCA_947644325.1 uncultured Clostridia bacterium | reverse complement strand
ATCCATCCCCCGCCCCTAACACCCCCGCCCCCAGTTATGCCGGGAGGGCTGGCGCACCTTGAACGGCCCCTGGCAGTTCGATTTTGACCCCAGCGACTCTAAAAAAGCCCAGGGCTGGGCCCAAAAGGACAGCCTGCCCCTTACCATCAACGTGCCCTTCTGCCCGGAAAGCGCCCTGTCGGGCCTTCATGCCACGGACTTCATGGAGGCCGTGTGGTACCGCAGGGAGATCGAGCTTTCACAAGAGGACCTGCGGGGCCGCGTGCTCCTGCACTTCGGCGCGGTAGACTACCGCTGCGAGGTGTACGTAAACGGGGAACTCATGGGGACCCATGAGGGCGGCTACACTTCTTTCACGGTTGACATCACAAAGGCCGCCCACGCGGGCACAAACGCCCTTACCGTCTACGCCGCGGACCACCTGCGCACAGGGAGCCAGCCCTCCGGCAAGCAGAGCCACCGGTACGCCTCTTACGGGTGCTTCTACACCCGCACCACGGGCATCTGGCAGAGCGTGTGGCTGGAGGTCGTGCCCCCCACCTACCTTTCCTCTCTGCAGGTGCTGCCCGACCCCGACAACGGCTGCGCCCACCTGCGGGTCTTTACAAACGTGCCCGCCCCGGGCCTTCACATCAAGGCCACGGCCCGGCTGGGGGGCGAGATTGTAAGCGGCGTGGCCGTAGCCTGCACCGGGGCCTGCACCACCTTTACCCTGCCCCTTACAGAGACCGTGCTGTGGGAGCCCGGCTCGCCCACCCTCTACGACCTGTCCCTGCGCCTGAAGGACGACGGGGGCGAGACCCTGGACCGGGTGACCTCTTATTTCGGCCTGCGGAAAATTGAGCTGCGGGAGGGGGCCATCTACTTAAACGACAAGCCCGTCTTCCAGCGGCTGGTGCTGGACCAGGGCTTCTACCCCGACGGCATCTACACCGCCCCCACCGACGAGGCCCTGAAGCGGGACATCGAGCTCTCTATGGCCATGGGCTTCAACGGCGCGCGGCTTCACGAGAAGGTTTTCGAGGAGCGCTTCCTCTACTGGGCAGACAAGCTTGGGTACCTGGTGTGGGGGGAGTTCCCCAACTGGGGCCTGGATATCTCGAAGCCCGACGCCCTGTGCACCGTGCTGCCCCAGTGGCTGGAGGAGGTAGAGCGGGACTTTAACCACCCGGCCCTCATTGGCTGGTGCCCCTTCAACGAGACCTGGGACTACGAGGGCCATCCCCAGGACGGCCGGGTGCTCTCGGGCATCTACCACGCCACAAAGGCCGTGGACCCCACCCGCCCGGTCATCGACACCAGCGGCAACTTCCACGTGGTCACCGACATCTACGACGTGCACGACTACGAGCAGGACCCGGAGGTGTTCTACAAGCGCTACGCCGGAAACCCCCGGCCCTATGAAAACTACCCCCAGCGCCAGCAGTACGGCGGGCAGCCCTATTTCGTCAGCGAGTACGGCGGCACCTGGTGGAACGCCGAGGAGGCCAAAAAGCAGCGTGTCTTAGCCGAAAACGGCGAGGGCGGCGAGAGCGGCTGGGGCTACGGCGCCCGGCCCGACACCGAGGAGGAAGTGGGCAGGCGCATCGCGGGACTGACAAAGGCCCTGTTGGACGACCCCAAGATGTGCGCCTTCTGCTACACCCAGCTCACCGACGTGGAGCAGGAGCAAAACGGCCTATATACCTATGACCGAAAGCCTAAGTTCTCTGAGGGCGTGTACAAGGTCATACAGGAAGGTTTCTCCGCCCCGGCGGCCATTGAAAAGAAATAAACGGAGCGCAAAAGGCCCCCGGCTCACAGAAGTGGACCGGGGGCTTTCTTATTTCATTTTACTCTTGGGGGCAGACAACAACTTTGATGGATGCGCTGCCCATCTGCTCGGCGATGTCTTCGGCCATCTTGTCAAGAGGGAAGCGGTGGGTGACAATCGGGTCGAAGCTGAGCTTGCCCGCGTTCAAAAGCTGCACCGCCCGCTCGTGGGTGTCGGGGTTCACGAAGGAGCCCTTGATGGTCAGCTCCTTCTTGTACACGTCAAAGAGGGGCAGCGGGAACGTGGCGTCCACCTTGGGCACGCTGAACAGCACGACAGTAGCGCCCTTCTTGGCGAAGTCAAAGGCGCTCTGCACCGCCGGGGTGTTGCCCACGCACTCGATGACCACATGGGCCGCGCCCTCCATGGACTTCCGCTCCAGGGGGTCCGTGGGGTCGATGGCCGCGTCCGCGCCCAGCTGCAGGGCAGCCTGACGGCGCTTTTCGTTGGGCTCGCTGAGAATGAGCCTTGCAGCGCCGGAAAGCTTCGCAAGCTGGAGCATGATAAGGCCGATGGCCCCGCCGCCGATCACGCACACCGTGTCCCCGGGGCGTATGCCGGCTAAATCGATGCCGTGCAGGCAGCAGGCCACGGGCTCCGCCATGGCGCCCCACTCATAGGGCAGCTCCGGCGCGAGCCGGAAGGCCTGGGCGGCGGGCACCACGCTGTACTGGGCAAAACCCCCGTCCCGGGTGACGCCGATGGCCTCCATGGACTCGCACAGCTGCTTTTTGCCGTTTCGGCAGTACTCGCAGGCCCCGCAGTAGATGTTGGGGTCCACAGTCACGTGGTCGCCGACAGAAAGGGCCGTGACGCCCTGGCCGACTTCCACGATTTCCCCGGCGTACTCGTGGCCCAGCACCACCGGCGGGGTCACGTCTGCCGAGCCGGGCTCGCCGTGGTAGATGTGCACGTCGGTGCCGCACACGCCGCAGGCCATGTTCTTGATGACCACTTCTCCCGGGCCGGCCTGGGGCACGGGGCACTCCCGCACCTCAAAGGTCTTGCTGCCCAGAAAGTACGATGCTTTCATATGCTCCCCCTCACTTCTTCATCATGCCGATGGCCGAGGTGATGGTCTTCTCGTAGGCCTCTTTGCCGTATTTGTCCACATCGGCCTTGTTCTTTTCCCCGTGGGTCAGGCACCCGGCGCCGCCGATGCACCCGCCCGTGCAGGCCATGCCCTCGATGAAGTTCCCGGGCAGAAGGCCCTTGGAGGCTTTGAGGAGCGCCACCCGGCAGGCTTCTATGCCGTCGCAGGGCACGGCTTTCAGGTCAAACTCGATCTCCTGTTCTTTAAGGCCCTGGGCCACGGCGTCGCTTAAGCCCCCGCTTCTTGCGAAGATGCGCCCGTAGTAAGAGGCGTTGTCCAGCACGTCCTCGGGCAGGGATTTCAAATCGATATCCCGGCTGTCAAAGAGCGCCTGCAGCTCCTCGAAGGTGATGGTGGAATCGATGATATCCTTGAGCTTCTCCTTCTGGAACTCCATCTTTTTGGCGGTGCAGGGGCCCATGAAGACGATCTTCGCCGTGGGGTCCGTCTCCTTGATGTACTGGGCGATGGTGGCCGCCGGGGACAGGTTGTGGGAAACATGCTCCTTCATCTGGGGGAAGGCCTTCTCCACGTAGTCCACGAAGGCCGGGCAGCAGGAGCTTGTGAGGAAGCCCTTCTCCGAGAGCTCCTTGGACTCGGCGTAGGCCACCATATCGGCGCCCAGGGCCGCCTCTACTACCGTGAAGAAGCCCAGCTCCTTGATGCCGGAGATCACCTGGCCCAGCTTGGCGTAGCTGAACTGGCTGGAGATGGACGGGGCGATAACCGCGTAGAGCTTATACTTTTCGTTATTCTGGCTCTCCTTTATGAGCTTCACCACGTCCAGGATAAAGGACTTATCCACAATGGCGCCGAAGGGGCACATGTAGGCGCAGGCCCCGCAGGAGATGCACTTGCTGTTGTCGATGGCGGCCTCGCCCCCCTCGCCCATGCTGATGGCCTTGACCTTGCAGGCCTTCTCGCAGGGGCGCTTTTCGTTCACGATGGCGCTGTAGGGGCACACCTGGGCGCAGCGGCCGCAGTCTACGCACTTAGTCTTGTCAATGTGGGCTTTCTGGTGCTCGTCGAAGCTGATGGCCCCACGGGGGCACACGTCGGCGCAGCGGTGGGCGATGCAGCCCCGGCAGGCGCTGCCTACGTTGTAGCCGCTCTTGGAGCATTCATCGCAGGCAATGTCGATGACCTCTATAACGTTGGGGTTCTCTTTGTTGCCGCCCATGGCCAGGCGGATGCGCTCCTCCACGATGGCGCGCTCCTTGTAGATGCAGCAGCGCATGGTGGGCTTATCCTTGACGATGAGCTTGGGTATCTCTGTATAGGTGGCTAAAAGCCGGTCCTCAAAGGCGCACCGGGCCACCTCCCGCAGCACCTTGTATTTGATGTACTGCACTTTCGTGTCAAATTTCCATTCTTCTTGTCCGGGGATTGGCATGATTCCATTCTCCTTTCTTCTTAGAAGTAGCTGACCTTGATGCGCTTGCCCATTCCCTTCAGGCACTCGCTCAGCTCCTCTACCAGCCGCATCTTGATGTTGAAGCTGATGGGCAGGTTGGGGTTCTGGTGGGCGGGGTTCACGGCGCGGCCCACGAAGAAGTTGATGTCCGTGGCCTCCTCAAAGAGCATCCGGGCAATAAGGGACGCCCCGTCCCGCTTGTAGCCCCACTCGCTGTAGGACTCGTTGTCCTGCAGGAAGTCCTTGGCGTAGTCCACCACCTTGCTGATGGTGATGACGCCCTCGGTGACCAAATCCACGCCCTCTATCTTGGCGATGGGCGGTATCTCCGGGTCCAGGTAGTCCAGGTCCGCTATCATGGGCTTCTTTAAGTACTCTGAAGTGATGGTAGACGTGGTGCCGCCGCAGACGATGTGCTTCCCCTCTTTAGAGTGGAACAGCGCCTGCATCTTGTTCACGTCCTTGCGGTCAGAGGGCGGGCCTATCATCAGGTTCACCTGCTGGCGGTTGCGTATCTTCACGCAGCACACGGTGGTGTCGTCCCCCGGGTGGCCGCCGTAGAGATGGCTGCACTCCTCAACGAGAAGGGTGCTGTAGGTCTTGGCGGTGTAAGAGGGGTCGTACATCATCTCTAAAAACTTGATGATCTCCGGCCGCTGCCAGCCGAAGTTCAATGACTGGCCCACGCCGGCGTGTATGGTGCCGTCGCTCATGGTAAAGAGGAAGTCGTTCTCCTGCAGCTTTATGCGGGAACGGTAGATCATCTTCCCCTCTATCTCGTTGCCGGTCTTGGGTATCTCCACGAACTTGCCGTCCCGCAGGAGGATCAAGAGGGGGTTATCATACTGGATGATCTCCGCTTCCTCGTTATCGATAATATGGATGATGGTAAACGTGGAATAGGCCACCTGCCGCACCGCGCACACGGGCAGGGTGGCGGCGATGGTGGACACACAGTCCTCGATGGACATGTTGGCCGCCATCATGGTCGAAATGATCTTCGACGTTAAAGACGACAGGATATTGGCCTTTACGCCGCTTCCCATGCCGTCCGCCAGCACCACAACGGAGGAGTTCTCGCCCTGCTCTACGATCTCCACCCGATCGCCGCAAAGCTGCTCGCCCCATTTGTTGACGCTGGTGTATCCGATGTCACTGCATAAGTTATTCATCTTTCAGCGATTCCTTTAGCTTAGTAAGCGCGATCTTCGTTTCGGCAGTGGTCTCGCCCAAAAGGGAGGCGATCTCCTGCACCACGCGCATTTGCTTCTCGATGACGTTGTCCGTCACCTCGATGGTGGAGTGGCTGATCTCTTCCTTGCGCTGGCGCTGGCGCTCCTCATCGGTCACGTCGCGCATGATGCACATGATGATGCGGTAGCTCTTGTCATAGATGACGCTCTGCTCCACATAGCGCTTGTATTCGGCCAGGTAGACCTTTTCGTCCCGCACGGCCTGGCCGGTCTGCATCACGTCTAAGAACACCTTGGGGTCTAAGATGCGGATGACCTGGTCGCCCAGCACGTCAGAGGCGTAGCGGATGTTCATGATATGGCAGGCCGCCGCGTTGATCTGCTGGACCTCCAGCTGCTCGTTTAAGACGATGATGCCGTTGGGGGTGTTGTTGATGATGGTGTCGGAGAACGACTCGGCCTTCTCTTTCAGATAAGGCAGGCACATGTTGATGTTGGCCTTGCCCAGGTACACGGCCACGGCCTTCTCCCGGCAGGTGTTGTAGCCGCAGGCGCCGCAGTTGAGTTCCTGCTCCGGGCTGGTCTTGCCCATCTTCCGCAGAATCTCCTCGATGTCTGCCTGACCAGGCATGCGGCGGTTCAGGCCGATAAACTTGTGGTCCTTGATAAGGTCCTTCTCCTCCGGCTGTGTAAGGGCGAAGTCCTTTTTGCCCGCGTAGCGGTCTACCTCTATGTAGTCAGACACGGGCCGGCGCCGGTCGCGCTCCATGGCGGGGCCGCCGATGCAGGAGCCCGCGCAGATGGACATTTCGATAAAGCACTTGTGCATCTTGCCCTCTTTGATGTCGTTCAAGGCCTGGATGCAGTTGTCGATGCCGTCCACTACCAAATAGCTGTATTCTTCCGAGTCCCGCTCCATGCTGCGCAGGATGCCGCCGCTGGTGGGGAACAGCCGGGCCCGGCTCTCCTCCAGGGCGTCCTGGCCCTTCTCGATGGCGACGCCTTCCTGCTTCATCCATTCGGTCAGCTCCTCGAAGGTCAGCACGCAGTCCACGTCGCCGGGGTAAGCCTCGGCCTCGGCCTTCTTCGAGATGCAGGGCCCGATGAACACGGTGGAAACGCCAGGGTTTTCGGCCTTTATCTTGCGGCAGTGGGCCTGCATGGGCGACACGACTGTGGCCAGGTACGGCAGCACCTCCGGGTGGTACTTTTCGATCAAAAGGTTCACAGAGTGGCAGCAGGAGGAGATGATCACGTCCTGGCGGGCGTCCTTCACCATCTTCTCATACTGGGTCTTCACGATAGACGCGCCCTCGGCGGTCTCTTGGGCAGAGGCGAAGCCCAGCTTCTTCAGGGCCTCTTCCATGGTGGCGATGGTGGCCCCCGGGTAGTTTGCCACGAAAGAGGGCGCAACGCTTGCGATGACCGGGCCCTTCTTCATGAGCTCCAGGGCCTTCACCACGTCGCCCCGCACTTCTTTTGCGTTCTGGGGGCATACCACGAAGCACTGGCCGCACAGGATGCACTCATCAGAGACGATGTGGGCCTGATCACTGGAAAACTTGATGGACTTCACCGGGCAGTGCCGGATGCATTTGTAGCAGTTGACACAGTTTGATTTTTTCAGTTTCAAATATTCGGCCATGGTAACGATCTTCCTTCCCAGGGTCAACTCAGGTAGGGGGAAACTCCACCTGCGCGGTCACAGGTGGAGCAGCCCTATCTATAATCCCTTTTTACTGTACTTTTGCCAGAATTTCCTTGTCGAAGAAGTCCTTGGTGGTTTCAGGCGACAGGGAATAAAGCTTGTCGTCCAGGGTCACGTTCACGCCGTTGACGCAGTTGCCCATGCAGAACGTGCCGCCCAGCTCCACCTTATCCTCCAGGTGGTTCTCCTTCACCAGGTACTGCAACTGCTCCACGATCTGGCGGGAGCCCTTCAAATGGCAGGAGCTGCCGATGCAAATGGTACATTTCATAAGTGATACTTCCTTTCTAAAATTATTCGTACTCTACCACGTTCACCCAGTGCATGAGGAATTCCTTCTCCTCCTCCTTGCCCTTTACGGACTGGGAGGCGGCCACAATGGGCAGCCACTTCTGCACATACTGCTTGGCGGTGTCGCTCTTTTTGCAGAACAGGTCAAGATACATCTCCGCCCCCTCAATGTCCCCGCCCAGCCAGAACAGCAGGTAGGTGCGGGCGGCGTCGGCGCTGGCGTTGCCCTGGGTGGCGTGGGCCCAGTCTAAGATAGCGTAGCTGCCGTCGGGCTTTATGACCACGTTGGAGGGGTTAAAGTCCCCGTGGCACAGCTTATTGTGCTTGGGCATGCTGTGCAGGCGGGCGTCCAGCTCGTAGCGGGTGGTGGCGTCCAGGCCCGTCTGGGAAATTTTCATCTTCATCTTGTCCAGCAGCTTATTGAGGTGCTCCGGGGCGGGGGTGGCGTGCATCTCCAGCTGGATGTCCACCAGGCGCTCCATATACTGGGCGTAGTTCTCGTGGTCCTCGGCCATGAGGCGCGCTAAGGTCTTGCCCTCGATGAAATCGGTGACGATGGCCCACTTGCCGTCTATCTTCGTCACTTCCTCCACGCCGGGGATGGAAAGGCCGGTCTCCTCCACCCGGGCGATGTTCAGCGCTTCATTTAAGATATCCGCCTTGGAATAGCCCTCGTCAAAGACCTTGATGGCATAGCCGCCGTCCCGGTAAATGGTCTTGGAGGTGCGTACCGCAATTACTTTTTCCAGTTTCATTTATGTGCTCATCTTCCTTTCATATTTATATGGGACCGCGCTTACTTGCCGTAGTAGCACTTGAGGTAGATGTCCTTGATCTCGCTCATGAGCGGATAACGGGGGTTGGCGCCGGTGCACTGGTCGTTGAAGGCGTTCTCCACCATCTCGTCCAGGGTGTCCAGGAAGTACTTCTCGTCGATGCCGTAATCCTTGATGGTCTTCTTGATGCCGATCTTCTCCTTCAGGTCTTCCAGTGCGGCGATGAAGTTCTCGAAGATCTCATCGTCATTCTTCCCCTTGATGCCCGCAAACTTCGCGGCCTCGATATAGCGCTCTTTGGCGTGGGGGTACTGGTACTGGGAGAAGGTGCCCATCTTGGTGGGTACGTCCGCGGCGTTGTAGCGGATAACGTCCGTAAGGATGACCGCGTTTGCCACGCCGTGGGGCAGGTGGTGGTAAGCGCCCAGCTTGTGGGCCATGGAGTGGTTCACGCCCAGGAAGGCGTTTGCGAAGGCCATGCCCGCCATGCAGGAGGCCTCTGCCATCTTCTCGCGGGCGATGGGGTCCGCGGCGCCGTTGGCGTAGGCGGAGGGCAGGTACTCGAAGACTGTCTTGATGGCCTGCAGGGCCAGGCCGTCGGTGAAGGGGGTGGCCATGATGGACACGTAAGCCTCGATGGCATGGGTCATCACGTCGATGCCGGAGGCGCTGGTGAGGCCCTTGGGGGCGTTCATCATGTTGTCCACGTCTACAATGGCCATGTTGGGCAGAAGCTCGTAGTCGGCAATGGGCCACTTGGTGCCGGTCTTCTCATCAGTGATGATGGCGAAGGGGGTCACTTCACTGCCCGTGCCGGCGGAGGTGGGGATGGCCACGAACATGGCCTTCTCGCCCATCTTCGGGAACTTATAGATGCGCTTGCGGATATCCATGAAGTCCATGGACATGGAAGCGAAGTCGGCGTCCGGATGCTCGTAGAGCACCCACATGATCTTCGCGGCGTCCATGGCGGAGCCGCCGCCCAGGGCGATGATCACGTCGGGCTCGAAGGAGCGGATCTGCTGCACGCCCTCCAGAGCGTTTGCCAGGGTGGGGTCGGGCTGCACATTCCAGAAGCAGGAGTACTGGATGTTCATCTCGTCCAGCTTATCGGTGATGGGCTTGGTGTAGCCGTTCTGATACAGGAAGGTATCGGTGACGATGAAAGCCTTCTTCTTATTATATTCAGTCTTAAGCTCGTCCAGAGCCAGGGGCATGCAGCCCTTCTTGAAATATACCTTCTCGGGCACACGGAACCACAGCATATTCTCTCTCCTCTCGGCCACGGTCTTTACATTGATCAGGTGCTTGACGCCCACGTTCTCGCTGACGGAGTTGCCGCCCCAGGAGCCGCAGCCCAGGGTGAGGGACGGAGCCAGCTTGAAGTTGTAGAGGTCGCCGATGCCGCCCTGGGAGGAGGGGGTGTTGACGAGGATGCGGCAGGTCTTCATGGCCGCCTGGTGTCTGGCCATCTTCTCCTTCTCAGCGATGTGGATATAGAGGGAGGAAGTGTGGCCGTAGCCGCCGTCGGCCACAAGCTGCTCGGCTTTGGCGATGGCGTCGTCAAAGTCCTTTGCCTTGTACATGGCCAGCACCGGGGACAGCTTCTCATGGGCAAACTCCTCGGAGATGTCCACGCTCTCCACCTCGCCGATGATGATCTTGGTGCTCTCGGGCACCTCCACCCCGGCTAAAGCCGCGATGGTATGGGCCTTCTGGCCCACGATCTTGGCGTTGAGGGCGCCGTTGATGATGATGGTCTTGCGGACCTTCTCGGTCTCAGCCTTGTTGAGGAAATAGCAGCCGCGCTTTATAAACTCGTCCTTTACCTGCTTATAGACCTTATCCAGCACGATGACAGACTGCTCGGAGGCGCAGATCATGCCGTTGTCGAAGGTCTTGGAATGGATGATGGAGTTCACCGCCAGAATCACGTCGGCGGTGTCGTCGATGATGGCCGGGGTGTTGCCCGCGCCCACGCCCAGGGCCGGGGTGCCGGAGGAGTAGGCGGCGTTGACCATGCCGGGGCCGCCGGTGGCCAGGATGATGTCCGCCTCGGCCATGACCTTGTTGGTCAGTTCCAGAGAGGGCACGTCGATCCAGCCGAAGAGGCCCTCGGGTGCGCCCGCCTTCACGGCCGCGTCCAGCACGACTTTCGCGGCTGCGATGGTGCACTTCTTTGCCCGGGGGTGGGGGCTGATGATGATGCCGTTGCGGGTCTTCAGGGCCAGAAGGGTCTTAAAGATAGCGGTGGAAGTGGGGTTCGTGGTGGGGATGACCGCCGCGATGACGCCGATGGGCTCGGCGATCTTCTTGGTGCCGAAGGCCGGGTCCTCCTCGATGACGCCGCAGGTCTTGGTGTTCTTGTAGGTGTTGTAGATGTACTCGGCCGCGTAGTGGTTCTTGATGACCTTGTCCTCTACCACACCCATCCCGGTCTCCTCCACGGCCATGCGGGCCAGCGGGATGCGCTGGAAGTTGGCGGCCATGGCGGCGGCGCGGAAGATCTCGTCCACCTGCTCCTGGGTGTAGGAGGCATAGATCTTCTGCGCCTCGCGGACACGGGCAAGCATTCTCTCGAATGTTTCCGTGTTTTCCACGATCTCAAACGTTGTCTTTGTTTCCATGAAATCACTCATCCTTTGCTGTTTATTTTGTGCTGAACCTTTCTTTCAAGTGATTGGAAAGTATGGCCAGGGACACTGCCATATTTTCATTCTGCACCAGGACCCCTTCGGGGACGTTCAGGTGGACGCTGGCAAAATTCCACACCGCCAGGACGCCGCTTTCGATGAGCGCGTCGCACACCTTTTGGGCGTGCTCCCCCGGCACCGTGATGATGCCGATGCGCACCTTCATGCGCCTGCACAGGTTCGAAAGCTTCTCCATGGGCAGGATTTTCTTGCCCCCCTCCTCCGTGCCGCACACCCGGGGGTCCGCGTCGAAGGCCGCCAGGATATTGAGCCCGTACTGGGGAAAGCCCTCGTAGGAAAGCAGGGCTCTCCCCAGCTTCCCCGCGCCCACCAGGATGGCGTCCTGGCTGTTGTCGTACCCCAGAAAGTGCTCCAGCTCCGCTATGAGCTCCGCGCGCCCATAGCCCACCTTGGGCCGGCCCGCGCTGCTCACGGCGGCCAGGTCCTTGCGCACCACCACGTCGTTGAGGCCCAGCGCCTCGGCTACGGCTGTGGCCGAAACATACCGGCGTTCCTCCCCGGAAAGGCTCTGCAGAAAGTGCAGGTAAGCGGGCAGCCTGACAAGGGTCTGTTTCGATACGCTCCGGCCCGGCATTTCTTCACCCCTTTCCAACTTTGATAATATTTTAACACATGCCTGCTTAAAAGTAAATTGTAAGTACCGCCATATCGATATCAAAGAATCGATTGAATTTGTTGAATTTGCCTACACACCCCCATCTTGTGGCCGTTAATGGCCAGAAGCCCCATATTTTCCAAATGCGGCTCCCGGTTTTTTGGCCATTTTAGAAATCTTGCGCTCTTATTTTAACCTATTTTTCTTCAGAACGCAAGGCCATTTTGCAAAAAGAGAAGGACGATTTTTCCCATTTCCGGAAAACCGTCCTTGCTTTTCGGCAAAATATCCAAAGTCAGGCCAGCCGCTTCTGTAAAAGCGCCAAAGAGCACAGCCCCTCCGCCGCCCACCGGCACTGGCCGCACACCTTTTCGAACCCTTCCCCGTCCACCCCCAGGAGCCCCTGCCGGGCCTGTTCCCAGGTAGTCTGCTGCCCTGGGGCTGCCCCCAGCGCCGCGAAGGCCCCCCGGTCCCTGTGCAGCACGTCTTCGGTGCCGTGGGCGCACCCGCCCCCGGGCAGAAGATTCGGGCAGTGGGCGCAGATGTCGTCGGGGCCCTCCGTCAGGCCCAGGGGCTCGCCCTTTTGCAGGCTCTCTATCACAGCGGCCATGTTCTGGGTGAACTCCTCGCTGTACCCGTGCCCCGCAAACAGCGCCATGCAGAACAGGTGGTGCCCCCGTATCCGCTTCATAGGGTGTCCACCAGCCGGGCGCGCCGGAGGCTCGCCACCACCGCCGCAGCCGCGAAGCAGGCCAGGGCCACGGATATGACATCCTTCAGCAGGAAGGGCACGGAAACCGCCAGCGCCGCCTGCCAGAAGGTGGAGGAGGTCAGAAAGGCGAACTGGGCCGCGCCGCAGGCATGGCACACCAGCAGCCCCCCGCACCCCAGGACGATGGAGAGGGGCCGGTTATGTATACGCGTACCCAGGCCGCACAGGGCTGAAATGGCGAAGAAGCCCCACAGGAATCCCCCGGACATGCCCAGGAAGGCCCCCACGCCCCCGCTGAACCCGGCAAAGACTGGCAGCCCTACCGCGCCAATGGCAAGGTACGCCAGCACCGCCAGGGACCCCAGCCCCGGCCCCAGCATGTACCCGCACAGGGCCACCGCGAAGGTCTGCAGGGTGACGGGCACCCCCGTGGGCAGGGGGATGGATATCTGGGAGAGCACCGCCAGCAGGGCGGCGCACACGCCGGTCATGACTACCTTTTGCAAAGGGCTTTTGAATACGATTTTCATAAATGATCTCCTTTCTTTCCCATTCGGTTTACGGCTGGGCCCGGAGCTTTTCCAAGAAGCCGCGCTTGATGTTTACTTCCCCGGCCCCGAAGAGCTTTTCGGTGCCGTCGGGCAGGCGCACCAGCAGCTGGGCCTGGTCGTCCACCCCCAGCACCGTGCCCTCCCACAGGGCGCCGCCCTCTGTGAAGGTGATGTCCATTCCGGTCAGCAGGGACCGGGAGCGGTACTCCTCCATAAAGGTCCGCCGGGGCAGGGCGTTATAATAGGTGAAGAAGTGGTTGAGGATCTGCGCCGCCAGCTCGGTGCGGGCCCCCGGGGGGGCCTTCCGCCCGAAAAGGGACCCCGCCACCTGGGCCGCTTCCGGGGGAAAGCCCCCTTCCGGGTCCGTCAGGTTGGTGCCCATGCCCAGCACGGCGTAGTGCAGGCCCTTGTTCTCGAAGTCCACCGAGGCCTCTGTGAGGATGCCGCAGACCTTGCGGCCGTGGAAATACACGTCGTTCACCCACTTGATAAGGGCCCGGCTGCCGGTCATATGGTCGATGGCCCGGGCCACGGCCACCGCCGCCGCGGTGGTGATGGAAAGGGCCTCCTCCGCCGAAAAAGCCGGGCGCAGCAGCACGCTCATGTAGAGCCCCCCGCCCTTTGGGGAATAGAAGGACCGGCCCAGCCTGCCCTTGCCCATGGTCTGCTTGTTGGCGATGACCACCATGCCCTCCCGCCCGCCGTGCTCGGCGATCTCCTTTAAGACGGTGTTGGTAGAGGTCACGGTCTCCCGCACGTCGATAGCCACCCCGGAGGCCTGGGGCTCCAGCTTCCGGCGGATGTTGGAGGCGGTGAGCACGTCGCTTTCCGAAAGGAGCCGGTAGCCCTGGTTGGTGGCGGCGGAGATAGCGTACCCCTGCTCCCTGAGATGCTTCACCGCCTTCCACACCGTGTTCCGGGTGACCCCCAGGGCCTCGGCCATGCGCTCTCCCGACACAGGCCCCTGGGCCTCCTGCAGAAGCTCCAGCACTCTTTCCACCGCGTCCATATAGGCCGCCTCCTTCCGTTTTTCCGCGTTACCAAAAGCGTACCACAAGGGAAAGGGCATTGTCAACCCAAAAGAATTTTATAGGGTGACAATAGGGCGTAAGAAAAACTTGCAATCGGAGGAAGGACGTGCTATAATAGCAAAGTTGTTTGAGACAGAGTTTCAAACTTCCTTGCTCCGCGACAAAAACATAAAAAAGAGCGCGGGGCCAAAAGACCAGAAGGAGGTGCAATACAAATGGCAGAAGGAAAGAACCTGTACGAGACGGTCATCGTCACGTCCGCGAAGCTCGGCGAGGAAGGCAGCGCCGCCCTCGTGGAGCGGTTCAAGGCTCTCATTGCGGAGCACGGGACTGTGCAGAGTGTTGACGACTGGGGGAAGCGGCGTTTCGCCTATCCCATCCAGAAGCAGACCGAGGGCTACTACACGCTCATCAACTTTGAGAGCGAGCCCGACTTCACCGCCGAGCTCGACCGGCGGTACCAGATCACCGACGGCATCATGCGCACCATTATCGTCAAGCGCGACCCCCGTCACGTGAACGCCCAGAAGCCGCAGAAAGCCCAGAAGGGCGAGGAAGCGAACATCGACGTGGAAGCCATCGCCGTGGAGGCCGTAGAGGCCCCCAGCGCCGAATAAGAAAGCGGGTCGTTTCATGTTGAATGTTGCCGTTATCATGGGCCGGCTGGTGGCCGACCCGGAACTGAGACACACCGCAAGCGACATTGCCGTCACCAGCTTCCGCGTGGCCGTAGACCGCAACTTTGCCCGCCAGGGCGAAGAGCGGCAGGCGGATTTTATCGACGTGGTGGCCTGGCGCTCTACCGCTGAATTTGTCTGCCGGTATTTTACCAAGGGGTCGATGATCGCCGTCAACGGCTCTATACAGACACGCAGCTATGAGGACCGCCAGGGCAATAAGCGCACCGCCGTGGAGATCGTGGCGGACAACGTGAGCTTCTGCGGCTCGAAGCGGGAAAGCGGCGGGTCTTATGACCGCGCCCCCCTCCCCCAGGAGGCCCCGCCGGCCCAGAGCCTGCCCGCCCCCGCCTATTCCAGCGGGGCCAGCGAGGATTTCGAGGAGATCCTCACCGACGACGACCTGCCCTTCTAATAGGCGGTTTCCTCGTTCATCCCATTATTTTGTAAAGGAGGCTTTTTGGCTATGGCAGATAGACCTGAAAGAGAAGTGCGCCGGGGACGCAAAGGGCGCAAAAAGGTATGCAGCTTCTGCGTGGACCACGCGGAGTACATCGACTATAAGGATGTGGCCAAGCTGCGCCGCTTCATTTCCGAGCGGGGCAAGATCCTTCCCCGCCGTGTCACCGGCACCTGCGCCCGCCATCAGCGGGCCCTTACGGTGGCCATCAAGCGCGCGCGCCACCTGGCGCTGCTGCCCTACACCAGCGACTGATTTCATGCTGAGAAAGCCCTCCCTGTGCGGGGGGCTTTTTTGTTTGACTTTTCCCCTTTTTGCGGGTATAATAAAGGAACTAGCTTTTTTCTGGGGGATTTGCCGGATGAAGAAATGTTTCTGGGGGCTGTGCCTGTTTCTTATATGTATGCTGCTTTCAGGGTGCGAGACCGCCTCGCGCCTGGACCTTACCCAGGGCTACGGGGAGGGGCTCAAGCTCATCCACCTCAGCGCGGGCTCGGGGGAGGATCTGCAGCGCATCTACGATTTCCAGGCGGTGCTGGAGGACGCGGAGCCCCTCCAAAAGGACCCCGCCCTTTTCGCCTACTACCCGGACTATGTGCTGGAGATACGCTTTCCGGACGGGCAGGGCGACGTGAGCGCGGTCATCGACATCAACGACAAGTTTGTGGACTTCTACTACGCAGGCCAGGAGGACGCCCTGTACCGGGCGGCTATGAGCGCCGAGGACTTCCTGGTGCTGGTGCACAAAGAGTAACAATAAAAAGGGAACAGACGCTTCCCCCCGTTTTGGGGGAGGCGCCTGTTTTTTTGCCCGGCTCTATTTCCCGCTGCTTTCCGTCAGATTTTTCCAGCCCTCCGGGGTCAGGGAGTTTTTGCAGTAGCTCTCCAGTTGGCCCTTGGTGCACAGCTTCGCGCCGCTTTGTATGATCTGTTCCTGCAGCAGCACGGGCAGCGTGTTGAAATAGGCTTGGGCGGCCCGGTCCATGCCGGGTATCGGCTTGTCCATTTACTTCACCCTTTCCTTTGTCCCTCTTTAGTGTGCCCGGCTGTTTTCCTGTGATACCTCCCCGCAATTTTTTCCTCTGCCCCTTGCAAATCTCCATGTTTTGTGCTATATTGTTTTTGCGGCACAAATTCATAAGCTTCGAGAAATTAAGCACATTTTTGTCTTTAGGCAAAAATGCATGCTCATCTTTCGTGTGCTTAATTTCTTCGAAAGAATTTGTGTCGCAGCAATACGGGCTATGCGTTTTTCGGTGCGCGGCCCCGGCTGCGCACTTTTTTATTTTACCCGAAGTCTTTCTAATTTCTTACAATTCCGTCAGGCCCTTGACAGGATTTACATTTTGATATTATAATGATATCGTCCGAAAAAATGAATGAGGAGAAAGGGGACTTTCGCTATGCTATCCATCAGCGGCGTCACGAAAAAGTACCGCAAGACCCTGGCAAACGACAACATCAGCTTCGCTGTGGGGGACGGGCAGATCGGCATTCTGCTGGGGCCAAACGGCGCGGGGAAATCCACTATCATCAAGTGCATCACCGGCCTTCTGCGCTTTACCGGGCGCATCGAGATAGACGGGTTTGAGAACACCTCCCTGGAGGCCAAGCGCCGGCTGGGCTACATACCCGAGATGCCCGCCGTCTACGACCTGCTCACTGTGGAGGAGCACCTGGAGTTCATCCGTCGGGCCTATAAGGTAGAGGACGAGGCCTACACCCGGCAGCTTTTAGAGCGCCTGGAGCTGTGGGACAAAAAGGATAAGCTGGGGAAAGAGCTCTCCAAAGGTATGCAGCAGAAGCTTTCCATCTGCTGCGCCCTGTGCCACAGGCCCAGGGTGGCCATCTTCGACGAGCCCTTAGTGGGCCTTGACCCCCACGCCATCAAAGAGCTCAAGGCCATTTTCCGCGAGCTCAAGCAGAGCGGGTGCTCGGTGCTCATCAGCACCCACATGCTGGACAGCGTGGAGGACTACTGGGACGTGGCCAACATCATGATAGGCGGCCGCTTTGCCGCCACCTGCTATAACGACGGCCGGGAGGGCCAGGACCTGGAGGACCTGTTCTTCCAGATCACCGAGGGGCAGAAGCCCCAGGGAGGCGCCTTATGAGAAGCGCCCTGGGGTACCTGACCTTTACAAAGCTCAAGAACCAGATAAAAGACCTGCTGCGCTCCCCGGCGAAGCTCATCTACGTGGTGGTCATGGCGGCGGTGCTGGCCCTTTCCGTCATGGGCCGCAGCGGCCAGGAGCTGGAGGAGCCCATGGCCCTTTACAATCTCACCGCTATCATGACGCTGTTTTACGGCTTCATGTTCCTGATGATACTGGCAACCGGCGGCAATTCCGCCAAGACGCCCATGTTCACCCTCTCTGACGTGACCCTCCTTTTCCCCGCCCCCCTGCGGCCCAACCGGGTGCTGGCCTACGGGCTCATGCGGCAGCTGGGGCTCTCCCTGGTCATGGCCCTGGTGCTGGTGTTCCAGTACGGGTGGCTGAAGGTGCTCTTTGACATCACCTGGGTGCACATGGCCCTTATCATCGCGGGCTTCGCCCTGTGTATCTTTTTGGCGGCTTTCTGCTCTATGGCCGTGTATGTGTACACCAGCGGCAAAGAAAATGCCGGCACGGTGCTGCGGTCCTGCGTCATAGGCCTTACGGTGCTCTACCTGCTGTGGATGGCCTGGTCCTGCCGGGACGCCCTGCTGCCCCTGCTCTCCGGCAGCAAAGACTACACCGCCGCCCTTGAGAGCTGCGCGGGGTTCCTGTCCCGCTTCCCGGGGCTCCTGTTCCCGGCGGCCGGGTGGGCCGCGGGCATCGTGGGGGGCATCCTTACGGGGGACACGGCCATGGTGCTCATAAGCGCGGCCCTGTGCGTTGCCTTGGTAGTGGTGTTGCTGGTGCTTGTCATCACCTGCAAGAACAACTACTATGAAGACGTACTGGAGACCGCCGAGCTGGCCCAGTCCAACGTGACCGCCCAGAAGGAGGGCAAGGTAAACGAAGTGGTGCCCAAAAACGTAAAGGTGGGCAAGACGGGCCTTCACAAGGGCTGGGGGGCCAGCGCCCTCTACTATAAGCACCGCATTGAGAACCGGCGCTCCGGGGTGTTCTTCCTGTCCAACATGTCCCTGATTTTCGTGGCTATCGTGCTCCTTATGAGCTTTTTCATGCGGGCCGCCATGGAGGGCGACGCCACGGCGGCTCTCATCGCCTGCTTTGCCATGGGCACCTATATGCAGATTTTCTCCGAGGCCCTGGGCCGCTTTAACCGGGAGCTCATCAAGCCCTACATCTACCTGATGCCCGAGCCCCCCCTAAAAAAGCTCCTCTACGCCGTAAAGGAGACCCTGATCTCCGACGTATTCGAGGCCATCGTGCTCTTCGTGCCGGTGGGGCTCATCGTGGGGGCCGGCCCTTTGGATATCGTTTTCTGTGTCATAGCCCGGGTGTCCTTCGCGCTGCTGTTTACGGCGGGGAACATCTTAGTAGAGCGCGTCTTCGGCACGGTCAGCTCCAAGACCCTCGTGATGTTCTTCTACATCGTGGTGCTGCTTTTGATGGTGCTGCCCGGCGTGGCGGCGGGGGCGGCGCTGATGGCGGTGCTCTCCTCCGCAGTGTCCGAGGCCCTGGGGCTTGCGGGGCTGTTCCTGGGCATGGCGGCTGTAAATGTAGGCATCTCCGTGCTGGTCATGTACCTGTGCCGGAACCTCCTGCAGTACGCCGAGCTCAACAACCGCTGAAGAAAAAAACCACGGCCCCTTGCCGAAACCCGGCAGGGGGCCTTTCCTTTTCTCTGTATCTTCCTAATCCTCGCCCAGCAGGCGCACCTCGCACTCCAGCAGGGTGCCGGTCTGGGCCTTTACCGTCTCTTTTACAATGTCGATGAGTTCCAGCACGTCCCGGCAGGCGGCGCCGCCAGTGTTCACAATGAACCCCGCGTGCTTCTCGCTGACCTGGGCCCCGCCCACCCGGCGGCCCTTCAGGCCGCACTGGTCTATCATGGCGGCGGCAAAGCCCGTCTCCGGCCGCTTGAAGACGCTGCCGGCGCTGGGCATGTCGTAGGGCTGCTTTTCCTTGCGGCGGGCCATCAGATCCTCCATCTTGGCGGCGATCTGGCTGGGGTCGCCCTTCTGCAGGGTCAGGTCCGCCCCGGTGATGATATCCGCCCCCCCCGTGTAGCGGCTGCGGCGGTAAGAGAAGCCCAGCTCCTCCCCGGACACAGCCCCGGGCTCGCCCCCGGCGCTCACGTGGCGCACCTGGGTAATCACGTCCTTCATCTCGCCCCCATAGGCCCCGGCGTTCATATAGGCCGCGCCCCCCACCGAGCCCGGTATGCCCCAGGCAAACTCCAGGCCTGTAAGCGCCCGCTCTCTGGCAAAGGCGCACAGGGTGGCAAGGGACGCCCCCGCCCCGGCCCGCAGGGTGCAGCCGTCCTTTAACAGTGTTATCTTCTTAAAGTCCCCCGAAAGGCACAGCACCGCCCCCCGTATGCCCCCGTCTCTTACCAGGAGGTTGGAGCCGTTCCCCAGCACCAGCCAGGGCACGCCCCCCTCCCTGAGGGACTCGAGCAGCGAAGAAAGCTGCCCCTCTGTCTCCGGGAAAAGCATCCGGTCGGCAGGGCCCCCCACCTGAAAGGTGGTGTGCCTTGCCATGGGCTCCTCCCTAAGACAGCGGACCCCCAGCCTTTGGGCGGCCCGGTCCAGCGGGGCCAGGTCGAAAACTGTTTCCATACTATACCTCCTGACGCGCCCTGCGTCCTCTATGCATATGGGGCCGGGGCCGGGTTTATGCGGGTCAAATGTCCAGGTCCACCTGCACGTCCCCGGATTCCAGGTCCGCGGGGTCCATGCCCAGGCTGATTAAGAGCTCCCGGGCGGCGTTATAGCCCATCTCCTTCTGGCGGTTGTTCATAGCGGCCACTTCCACGATGACCGCCAGATTCCGCCCGGGCTTCACGGGTATGGTCACCACGGGGATCTTGATGCCCAAAATCTCCGTAAACTCATTGTCGATGCCCATGCGGTCGTAGACCTTCGTGGGGTCCCACACCTCCATGTTGATGCACATCTCGATCTTCTGGCTGGGCTTTACAGAGCCCATGCCGAAGATGCGCCGGGCGTTGATGACCCCCACGCCTCTGAGCTCGATAAAGTGCCGTATGTTATCCGGGGACTGGCCCACCAGGGCCTTGCTGGACACCCGGCGTATCTCCACCGCGTCGTCGGCAATGAGCCGGTGGCCCCGCTTTATGAGCTCTATGGCGATTTCGCTCTTGCCCACGCCGCTGTCGCCTACCAATAGGATGCCCTCGCCGTAGACCTCCACCAGCACCCCGTGGCGGGTGATGCGCGGGGCCAGCTGCACATTGAGGAAAGCAACCAGCGACGCCATCAGCGCCGAGGTGCCGTCCTGAGAAGAGAGCAGGGGCACGCCGTACTCCCGGGCGGCGTTCAGCATTTCCTCCCGGGGGGTGATGCCCCTGGCTATAATGACCGCCGGGGGCCGCAGGGCAAAGTACCGGTTGATGGAGGCCGCCCGCTGCACGGGCTCCAATGAATCCAGCATGGCAAGCTCTGAGCGGCCCAGGATGGCCACCCGGTTGGGGTCAAAATAGTCGCAGAAGCCGTAAAGCTCCATGGCCGGCCGGTCCACGTCCCGAGAGCGTATGAGGATCTCTTCCAGGGGCTTTGGGCTCCACAGCTCTTTAAGCCCCAGCTCCTTGGATATCTGCGCAAGGGGCAGGGTATATATTTCCGCCATCGTCTTTCCACCTTTCCGAATTATTCCGCCCTGTTACTTTCCGGGCTTAAAGCTGTCCTTGAGCTTTACCGAGCGGTTGAACACAGGGGCCCCGGGCTCAGAATGCCGGGAGTCCGCGCAGAAGTACCCCTGCCGCATGAACTGGTAGCTCTCCCCGGGCTTCGCGTCTTTAAGGCCCATTTCCAGCTTGCAGCCCTCCAGCACCTGCAGAGACGCTTCGTTTAAGTTCTCCAGAAAGTCCCCCTCCCCCGGGTCCTCCACAGAGAACAGGTCGTCGTAAAGCCGCACCTGGGCATCTAGGGCGTTATTGGCGTCCACCCAGTGCAGGGTGGCCCCCTTTACCTTCCGGCCGTCCGCCGGGTCGCCGCCCCGGCTCTCGGGGTCATACTGGGCGTGTATCTCGGTGACGCGGCCCTCCCCGTCGGTCTCAAAGCCCGTGCACTTAATGAGGTACGCGCCCTTTAAGCGGCACTCGGGCCCGCCGGGGAACAGGCGCTTGTACTTGGGCACCGGCTCCTTTAAGAAGTCCTCCTCCTCTATCCACAGCTCTCTTGAGAAAGAAACCTCCCGCAGGCCGTCCTCCGGCCGGTTGGGGTTATTTTCTACTTCTAGGCTCTCGGTCTTCCCCTCCGGGTAGTTTGTGAGGATCAGCTTCACCGGCCGCAGCACCCCCATGACACGCCGGGCGTTTTCGTTTAAGTCCTCCCGCAGGCAGTGCTCCAAGAAGGCGTACTCCACCGTAGAGTTCACTTTCGACACGCCGTTGCGCTCGCTGAAATTCCGTATGGCCCGGGGGGTATACCCCCGGCGGCGCAGGCCGCAGATGGTGGGCATGCGGGGGTCGTCCCAGCCGTCCACGTAGCCGCCCTCTACCAGGGTGCGCAGGTGCCGCTTGCTCATGACCGTGTTGTTGATGCCAAGCCTTGCAAACTCGATCTGCCGGGGCTTGCTGGGCAGCGTCACGTTCTGCACCACCCAGTCATAGAAGGGCCGGTGGTCCTCGAACTCCAGCGAGCACAAGGAGTGGGTGATGCCCTCCATGGCGTCCTCAAAGGGGTGGGCGTAGTCGTACATGGGGTAGATGCACCACTTGTCCCCGGTGCGGTGGTGGGATGTGTGGTTGATGCGGTAGAGCACCGGGTCCCGCATGTTGAAGTTGCCGGAAGAAAGGTCTATCTTCGCCCGCAGGGTCATCCTCCCGTCCTCAAATTCTCCCGCCCGCATCCGGCGGAACAGATCAAGGCTCTCTTCCTTGGGCCGGTCCCGGTAGGGGCTTCGGGCCGGGGTAGAGAGGTCCCCGCGCATTTCCCGCATCTGCTCCTGGGTGAGCTCGCACACATAGGCCAGGCCCTTTTCGATGAGCTCCTCGGCCCCCTTATACATGTCCTCGAAATAGTCAGAGGCAAAGTAGAACCGGTCCCCCCAGTCGTACCCCAGCCAGTGGATGTCCTCTTTTATGGCGTCCACGTACTCCACGTCTTCCTTCGTGGGGTTGGTGTCGTCCATGCGCAGGTTGCACAGCCCCCCGAAGCGGTCCGCCGTGCCGAAGTTTATGAACACCGCCTTGGCGTGGCCGATGTGCAGGTAGCCGTTGGGCTCGGGGGGAAAGCGGGTGTGCACCCCCATGCCCTCGGTGCGCCCGCCGGGGCCCATGTCTTCTTTTATGAAATCGTCGATAAAGTTCGTAGAAACCACGTTTTCTATGCTCATTCTGCTTCCTCTCCTTTTAGTTTCTCAAGGCCCAGGCTAAGCCGCCTCAGGGCTTCCTCCCGGCCCAGCAGGGCCAGTATCTCCATGGCCCCGCCCGGGGTCACCAGAGTCCCCGCCGCCGCAATGCGCACCGGCCACAGCAGGGTGCCGTTTTTCACCTCCAGCTTTTGCGCCAGAGAGATGAGTGCTTCGTGTATAGCGTCCAGCTCCCACACGGGCAGCTGCCCCAGGGCCTCTATGGCCGCCGTGAGCATCTGGGGGCTGTTATCAAGATTCGTCTTGCTTTTCTTGTTTATGAAGAAATCCACAGGGTACTCCGGCAGCTCCTTAAAGAAGTGCAGCAGCCCCGGTATCTCGTTAAACTTCGTGATGCGCGCCTGCAGGATGCTTTGCAGCACCGCCCAGGGCTTCTCCTCCTCCCCGAAGACCTCCTTATAGTAAGGCATGGCATGGGAAAGAAATTCCTCCTCCCCCATGGCCTTGATGTACTCGCCGTTAAACCAGCTGAGCTTGTCGTAGTCGAACACTGCCGGAGACTTGCTGATGCCCTCCAGGGAGAAAGCGTCCACCAGCTCCTCCAAGGTGAAGATCTCCTTGTTGTCCTTGGGGGCCCAGCCCAGAAGGGCGATGAAGTTCGTAATGACCGGGGGCAGGTACCCCTCCTCTATGAGCCCCGCAAAGCTGGTAGAGCCGTGGCGCTTGGAGAGCTTCGACACCGAGCCGTCCTCGCTTCTCCCCATGATAAGGGGCAGGTGCACGTAAGTAGGCAGCTCCCACCCAAAGGCCTCGTAGAGCAGGTTATACTTGGGGGTGGAGGTCAGGTACTCGCAGCCCCGCACCACGTGGGTGACGCCCATCTGGTGGTCGTCGATGACGTTGGCGAAGTTATAGGTGGGGAAGCCGTCGGCCTTTAAGAGCACCTGGTCCTCTATCTCTTTGTTTTCGATGCTGATCTCCCCGAAGACCTCATCCTTAAAAGTCGTGGCCCCCGTCAGCGGCACCTTCTGCCGGATGACGTAAGGCGTGCCCGCGTCCAAAAGGCGCTTTATCTCCTCCTCCGGCAGGTCCCGGCAGTGGCGGTCGTAGCCGCCGAAGGTGTTTTCCGCCTTAAGCCCTTCCAGGCGCTCCTTGGTGCAGAAGCAGTAGTAGGCCTTGCCCTCCTTCACCAGCTGCTCCGCGTAGGGCTTATAGAGCCCCAGGCGCTGGCTCTGGACATAGGGGCCAAAGTCCCCGCCCACATCGGGGCCCTCGTCGTGGGCAAGGCCCACAGCCTTAAGGGTCTTATAGATCACATCCACCGCGCCCTCCACCAGGCGCTCCTGGTCCGTATCCTCTATCCGCAGTATAAACCGGCCCCCCTGGCTTTTTGCCACCAGATAGGCGTACAGCGCCGTGCGCAGGTTCCCCACATGCATGAACCCCGTGGGGCTGGGGGCGAATCTTGTCCTTACTGTTTGCATTGCACTTTTCTCCTCAACATGATATAATGTTTTTGTGCGTTGTGCGGGCTGGCGTCCGGGCGGGCCGCCGCCTTTCGGGCTTATCCTTTACTATAGCAAAAAATCCCGTTTTTGGCAACCGGGTTTTCGCCAAATTTCTTCACCCGCGCCCCTGTTTTTGCAGATACACCACGTATTCCTCCAGGCACAGCCCCAGGCGTTCCATCTCCTGGGCGTGGGCCCGGCCCACATAGCGGTAGTGCCAGCTCTCCTTGTCTATGCCGGTTATGCCGGATTTCTCCTCCTTATACCGCTGCACGAAGCCGTACTGGGCGCTGTGCTCCTGCAGCCACCGATAGGCCTTTGTCTCTTCAAAATGGTCGCTCACGTCGTTCAAGTCCATGGCAAGCCCCGTGTGGTGCTCGCTGTACCCCGGCCGGGCGATGGTGCGAAGGGCCTCCCGCCGCGCATCTTCCTCCGTAAGGCCCGCCTTCTTCTTTTCTTCTATGTCCCTTATGAGCACTTCCTCCTGCTCCTCTACGCTGCGGTAGCCGGAGGCCACCCAGAACCACACGTCGTCCTTCTGGGCGGCCTGGCACATGGCGGCGTAGTCCTCATAGGCCCGCAGGTCAATGAGCTCGTCGTCTACCATGCGGGGCGTCAGCTGCCAATTTTCGGGCAGGGGCGTGCCGGGGTTTACCAGCACCAGCAAAGGGTCAGAGTGCTGGGTGTATTGGATGCTCCCCCCGGCCTCCACCGCCTGCTGGGCGGCCTTTTTGGCGGCGTACTGGGCCTCCCAGTACCCCAGGGCGCTGACCGCCATAGACAGCAGCAGCGCCAGCACAATGATGGCCGCCGCCACAGGCTCTGTGAGCTTTCCTTCCTTTTTGCGCTTGTCCTTTTTCACGTCTTTTTCCCCCCGGAATAAGCTTTCACAGGCTTATTTTTCCCGTTCCTGCTCATATAGTAGCAGGGGGCAAGAAAATATTTTGTGGGAGTTGGTCATATATGAAAAAAGTTTACGCCTACGCCACCTATGAAAAGCAGGAAAACTACGCCCAGGCCCTCTCCGCCTGCGGCATGGAGCCGGTCTTCTCTCTGGACACAAAAGAAGCAGAGGGCTGCCGGGGCCTGCTCCTCTGCGGCGGCGGGGACATAGAGCCCAAATGGTTCGGCCAGGAAAACAGGGGCAGCAAAAACTTCGAGCCCCTGCGGGACGAAAAGGAGCTCTGCCTTGTGAAAGATTTCCTAAAGGCGGGCCTGCCCATCCTGGGCATCTGCCGGGGCCTGCAGGTCATAAACGTGGCCCTGGGCGGCGACCTGATACAAGACCTGCCCACCGCCCCCGCCCACGCCTGGGAGGAGGAGACCGGGGACAAACAGCACCTGATAAAGGCCGTGCCGGGCACCTTCCTCTATGCGCTCTACGGGGAGAGCTTCTCTGTAAACAGCGCCCACCACCAAGGGGCCGGCAGCATCGCCCCGGGCCTGCAGGCAGCGGCTAAAGCTGGGGACGGCGTCATAGAGGCCCTGTGCTGGCCGGAAAAGAATGTCTACGCCGTCCAGTGGCACCCAGAGCGCATGATGCTCTCCCGGGCCCGGCAGGACACGGTGGACGGCACGCCCATTTTTTCCTTCTTCGAGAGCCTTTTATAAATCTTATTTTCTTAACAGAAAGGGGCAGTTCAAATGGCATGGAACGACATCAAAAGCAGGGAAAGCTTCGGCTTCTCAGCGGAAAACCCCACCGGGGCCCACAGCGGCGGAAGTAAGGGCAAAGACTGCGAAAAGCTGCGGCCCTGCATTGAGATCCAGCCCGGGGAGACCGTGACCCTCTGCGAGACCGAGGGG
>CANRZD010000015.1 GCA_947644325.1 uncultured Clostridia bacterium | reverse complement strand
GGCGCTTTCTGGCTTCTTCGGTGACGCGCTGGGCCAGAAGGTTGGGGTTTTCCTCCTCGTCCCAGCTGAGCACCAGGTCCATGAGCCACTCGTGGCCCGCGGCTATTACCCCGTCCGACACCATGACCACCAGGTCCCCGGCCGCCAGGTCCCGGGTGCAGGCGGCGAACTCCACCCCCGGCATGATGCCCACCGGCACGCTGGAGGCCTCTATGGCCTCGGCCCGGCGGCCCCGGCGCAGAATGGTGCAGGCGGCCCCGGCCTTTCGCAGCTCGGTCTTGCCAGTGAACAGGTCGATGCAGGCAATGTCCATGGTGGCCAGGGTCTCGTCGCCGCTTTTGGCCATCAGGGCGGCGTTGACGGTCTGCAGCATGCTGTCAAAGCCGATGCCGGCCTTTAAGAGGCTCTCAGCCATGGCGGAGGTCATGGCCCCGTCCACAGCGGCCCGGCCCCCGGTGCCCATGCCGTCGCTGAGCACCGCGATGAGGCGGCCGCAGCCGTCGTAGAACACATTGGTGCTGTCCCCGCAGAAGGCCCCGCCCCCGGCGCTGTACTGAGAGAAGCCCCGGCCCACCTGCAATAGGGGCCGCTGGCTCATCTGTACCCGGCAGCGCTCGCCGGCGGTGCTGATGCAGGGGGGCGCGAAGACCCGCCCGCAGGCAGCGGAGATCTCCCGGGTGAAGGCCCCGCGGTTTAACCGCTTCTGCCGCTCCCTTTGAATTTCGGCCTCTATGGTCATGCGGCCGAACTTGTCCACCCGGCAGCAGACCTCCAAAGGCGCCACGCCGTTATCCCGCAGGATGGACGCCACCCGCTCTGCGGCCTCCTCGTCAAAGTGCTGGTAAAGGGAAAACTCCCCGGCCATCTCCTCTAAAAGCCCGGCGGTGGTGCGGAAATGCCCCTCCACCGCCTCCCGCACCTGGGCCGCCCGCAGCTGGGCCGCCTCCCGCAGAAGGTACCGGGCGTAATTTTTATTGAGCTCGTCCCGCATTTCCCCGGCGCGGCCGCAGCGGTCGGTGAACTCCTTTAAGAAGTCCGCCGTCTCCACCCGCTCCTTTTCTTTCAAGGGCCGGGCCAGCTGGGCGAAATTCTCCAAGGTCTGGTCCTTGTGCTTGCGCCAGCACACCGCCGACAGCCCGCACCCGGCGCACACAGTCTCTACCGAGCGGTCGTAGACCCCCTGGAGGCTGGGGGCGCACACGGCGTTTAATTTCTTGCTGATCTCCTCCACCGACGCCGACACCCCGTACAGGGCCTGAGAGGCATGGCGCAGCCGCATGACGATGTTTTTCCGCAGGGCCCCACCGCTTAAACTATCCTGCCGCAGGCCAAAGAGCTCGCCGATGCGGCGGCTTTTGGGGATGCACATGTAAAGGATGGTGGCAATGGCCGTCTCGATGGCCCCGGGCAGCAGGGGGGAGTTCCCAAACCCCACCTGCAGAGAGGCCACGCCGTTTGCCAGTATGAACGCGGCCGCAGCCGCCGTCTTGCCCATGGGCGCGAAGACCCCGGCCATGAGCCCCCCCAGCCCGTAGGCCCCGGAGAGATAGGAGAGCCCCGCCGTAGAGAGCCCCTGCAAAGCCCCCGCCGTCACCCCCGCCACGGCCCCGCCGCTGATGCCCCCGGACCGTGCGCAGGTGAGGATCAGTAAGATCATGAAGACCCGGCCCAGTGACACGCCCATAAACGTCACCCCCGAAAAGGACAGGGCCATAACGCCCAGGCTCACGGTCAGGGCGGCAATGTCCCCGGGCTCCAGGGGGCCGGTGAAAAGCCCCTGCCGGCCCGTAAAGAGCCCCGCGCACCGGGACAGGAAGTAGGCGCACCCGCACCCCAGAAAGGCCTCCGCCACGTACAGGGCGGCTGAGTAGGTCACCGAGCCGTGGAGGAACACCATGGTCATGCCCGTGAGCAGCAGGGGCAGAAAGGTCACCGCCGGGGCAAAGAGCGGGTGGGTGTTCACGGTCTTCAGCTCTGACAAGGACCAGCGGATGGCCGCCACCGCCAAAAGCGCCGCGCAGTACCGCACGGGCACATAGGCCGGCGAGGGGAGGAGATACCCCAAAAGCGCCCCCAATGCCCCGGCCCACAGGCCCTCCCGGGGCACGGCCGCCGCTACCGCCACCCCGAAGGGGGCGTATTTGCCGAAAACAATGCCCCGGCTGCACAAAAGCCCTATAAGGAACCCCGCCCCCTGCAAAAGGGCCTTCCGGGTGTAGGGGGAGTGGAGGAGCTCCTCTGCGCGCTGCCGCATCTGTGAAAATTTCGAACCTTCCAAGGAAAAACACCGCCTCTTTTTGATATGTTCCGCAGCTCCTACGCGAGTTACGAGGAAATTATACCCGCAACCCGCAAAAAGTTTTGTCACTTTCCGTAGGCGTGTTTTTGTCATATTATCCCGCAAAAATCTTTATCCTGCCCCATATGGCCGGGCGATGGGCAGAGAGGACGAAAAAAGTTATGGTAAACAGATTATGGAAAGCTGCGAGCCTGGGCAAAATAAATTGACTTTTCCCCCGCTATGGCATATAATAATTAGGTATAAAGCGAAAAAAGCACCATTTTTTAACACTAAGGAGCCATCCATGGAATACCAGTTTTCAGACCGCGTAAAGAGCCTCAGGCCCTCGGCCATAAGAGAGATCTTAAAGAATTCCTCCGCCCCGGGGCTCATCCCCCTGTCCGCCGGGAACCCCGCCCCGGACGCCTTCCCCTATGAAGCCATCCGCCGGGTGTCGGCAGAGCTTTTGGAGGACACGCCCATAGAAGCCCTGCAGTACGGCGTCACCGAAGGGTACGCGCCCCTTAGAGAGCATCTTTTATCCTACATGAATCAAAAGCACGGCGTGGGGGGAGAGGGCGACGACATCCTCATCACCAGCGGGGCCCAGCAGGTGATGGACCTCTTGACGAAGACGCTCTTGAACGAAGGCGACACCGTGCTGTGCGAGTCCCCCAGCTTCATCGGGTCACTGAATACCTTCCGGTCCTATAGGGCCCGGCTCTGCGGCATCCCCATGGAGGAAGACGGCCTGGACACCCAGAAGCTGGAAAAGGCCCTGAAAACAGAAAAGAACATAAAGTACCTTTACACCATCCCCAATTTCCAGAACCCCTCCGGCATCACCATGAGCATGGAGAAGCGCCAGAGGGTCTACGAGCTCTGCCGGGACCACGGGGTGATGATACTGGAAGACAACCCCTACGGGGACCTGCGCTTTGCGGGGGAGGACATCCCCTCCATCAAGTCCCTGGATAAAGAGGGCGTGGTGCTCTACGCCGGGTCCTTCTCCAAGGTGGTCTCTCCCGGCATGCGGGTGGGGTACGCCATCGGGCCCAAAGAGGTCATCTCGAAAATGGTGGTCTGCAAGCAGGGGGAGGACGTGCACTCCAACATGTGGGCCCAGATCGTGTGCCACCGCTTCATGACGGGCTTTGACTATGAAGCCCACCTGCAGAGCCTGCGGGAGATCTACCGGCGCAAGAGCCAGGTGCTCATAAAGGCCATGGAGGAGCACTTTGCGCCCCTTATCACCTGGAGCCGGTTTGAGGGCGGCCTCTTTGCCTGGTGCACCCTGCCCGAGGGCATGGACATGCTGGAATTTGTAAAGCGGGCCATGGAGCGCAAAGCCTGCGTGGTGCCGGGCACGGCCTTTCTCACAGACGAAGGGGAGCCCTGCCGGTCCTTCCGCATAAACTTCTCCACCCCCACCGACGAACAGCTCACAGAGGGCATAAAAATATTGGGCGAGACCGCCCGGGAAATGATGAAATAAGGGAGGAAGAACCCATGGAAAACAACGAAAAAAAGCGCATTCTCAGCATGTACCAGTGCACGGGCACCTTCACCCTGGGCAACTACCTGGGGGCCATCCGCAACCACATCCATTTTCAGGAGGAGGGCTACCAGTGCGTGTACGCCCTGGCGGACCTGCACGCCATCACCGTGCGGCAGGAGCCCGCGCAGCTTCGCCGGTACACCATGGAGGCCTACGCCTTCCTGCTGGCAGCGGGGCTGGACCTGGAAAAGACTATCTTCTTTGTGCAGAGCCATGTGCCCGAGCACGCCCAGCTGGCCTGGCTCTTAAACTGCTACACCCAGTTCGGCGAGCTCTCCCGCATGACCCAGTTTAAGGACAAATCCCAGAAGCACGCGGATAACATCAACGCGGGCCTTTTCACCTACCCCTGCCTTATGGCCGCTGACATCCTTCTCTACCAGACGGACTACGTGCCCGTGGGCGCCGACCAGAAGCAGCACGTAGAGCTGGCCCGGGACATCGCCGAGCGCTTCAACGGGGCCTACAGCCCCACCTTCACGGTGCCGGAGCCCATCATCCCCCGGCGCGGGGCCCGGGTCATGTCCCTGCAGGACCCCACCCGGAAGATGTCCAAATCCGACGGCAACAACAACGGCTGCATCAGCGTGCTGGACGACCCGGATACCATCATGCGCAAATTCAAGCGCGCCGTCACCGACAGCGAGGGGGGCGTGCGCTACTCGGACGAAAAGCCCGGGGTGAAGAACCTGATGGAGATCTACTCCGCCCTCACCGGCAGGACCATGGAGGAGATAGAGCGGGAGTTTGACGGCAAGGGCTACGGGGACTTTAAGCCCGCCGTGGCAGAGGCCGTTATAAGCGAGCTGCAGCCCATACAGGAGCGCTTCCAGGAAATCGTGAAGGACAAATCCTACCTGCAGCAGTGCTACCGCCAAAACGCTGAAAAGGCCAGCGCCATTGCCCGGCGCACCGTGCAGAAGGCCATGAAAAAGATCGGTTTCCTGCCCATTTCATAGAAAATTCACGATTGCGGGTATTGCGCCTGCCGCCTTGGGGTATTATAATAGAGTTAGCATTAGCGGCGCGTCCGCCGTGAGAAAGGATGACAAAAAATGGCTTCGATCACCAAAGACACGATCATCGGGGAGATCCTCGATATGGACGAGACCACGGCCCCTTACTTTCTGGAGATGGGTATGCACTGTCTGGGCTGCCCCTCCGCCCGCGGGGAGACGCTGGAGCAGGCCTGCGCCGTGCACGGCGTAAGCGCGGACGAGCTGGTAGAAAAGCTCAACCAGCACCTGTCCAAGTAAACCAGCAGCTTTTCACTTTGCCGCGCGGCAGGGCCGTGCGGCATTGTCGTTTTCACCGGGAAGGAGTTGCGCGTATGGCAAGGCCCCTTTTTACGCTTTCCCCCCGCCTGACGCTGTGCGCACAGCTCACTCGGCCGGGGGCGTCTGTGGCGGACATCGGCACGGACCACGGCTACCTGCCCATCTGGCTCTTGAAAACAGGCCGCTGCCCCCGGGCGGTGGCGGCGGACATAAACGAAGGCCCCCTGGGGGCCGCCAGGGCAAACGGGGCCCGCTATGGGGCGGGGGAGGGGCTGCGTTTTTTGCTGTCAGACGGCCTGAGGGCCCTGGGCCCAGAGGACGCGGAGGACATCGTCATAGCGGGCATGGGCGGGGAGCTCATGCTGCGCATGATAGGGGAGACTCCCTGGCTTCGTGACCCGGGAAAGCGGCTCATTCTGCAGCCCATGAGCTGGGCCCCCCAGCTGCGGCAGGGCCTGTGGGGGCTGGGCTTCCCCATCATAGAGGAGCGGGCCTGCGTGGACGGGGGCCGGGCCTATTCGGCCTTTTCCGTGTCTTTTGGGGGTGAGCAGGGGGAGATGCCCCCCTTATACCCCTATATGGGCCGCCTGGAGCCGGGGAGCCCGGAGGTGCGCCTGTACGCGCAGAAGCAGGCGCGCATCCTGGAAAACCAGCGCAAGGGCGCGGCCCACCGGGGGGAAACGGCCCGGGCCCAATCGCTGGGGGACGTGATACAGGCCCTTGAGAATACCTATCTTTAGGAAGGAGGATGCGCGTGGTACGCGTGTGCGACATATATGACGTGATAGACCAGGCCGCGCCCTTTAAGAGTGCCCTGAGCTTTGACAATTCCGGCCTCTTGGTGGGCGATGGGACGGCGCAGGTGCACCGGGCCCTGCTGGCCCTGGACATCACCCCGGCGGTGGTGGAGGAGGCGGCGTCCATCAACGCCAATTTGATTATCAGCCACCACCCGGTCATCTTCGACCCCATAAAGAGCTTAAACAGCCGCAGCGTGCCCTACCTGCTGGCAAGAAAAGGCATTGCCGCCCTGTGCTGCCATACGAATCTGGACATCTCCCCGGTGTGCGGGGTGAACGTGGCCCTGGGCAGCCGGTTGGGGCTCAAAAACCTTCGGCAGGAGGACGTGTTCGGGGAGGAGTGCGTGCTCTTTTCCGGGGAGCTGGAGGAGCCCCTGGCCCCGGAGGCTTTCGCCCGGCACGTAAGGGAAAGGCTGGGGGCCCCGGCGGTGCAGCTGGTGCCGGGGGAGAGGCCCGTGAAAAGGGTCTTCCTCTGCAGCGGGGCCGGGGGGGACTTCGTGCCCTTCGCGGCCTGCCGGGGGGCGGATGGGTACGTCACCGGGGAGATGAAGCACCACGAGCTTCTGGCCGCGGCCGCTTCCGGGGTCACCTGCGTGGCGGCCGGGCACTATGAAACGGAGATCGTGTTCGCGGAGTTTCTGGCCGCGTACCTGAAAAAGCGCCTGCCGGGTGCCGCGTTCCTGCTGTCAAAGACGGCGGCGGCCCACCGGTGGGTGACGGCGTAACCGAAAGGGGAGGATACCCATGGCATTAGACGGCGCGTTCCTGCGTCACATAGGGGAGGAGCTTAAAGGGCCCCTGCTGGGGGCCCGGGTGGATAAAATCCACCAGCCCAACCGGGAGGAGCTGGTCATGGCCTTCCGCAGCCGGGAGGGGGCCTGCAAGGTACTGTTTTCGGCCCGGGCCAACAGCGCCCGGGTGCACCTGACCCAGGTGGCCCTGGAAAACCCCAAGCAACCCCCCATGCTGTGCATGCTCCTGCGGAAAAAGCTGCAGGGGGCCAAGGTCACGGCCATACGCCAGCCGGAGCTGGAGCGGCTTCTGCACTTTGACTTCGACGCGGTCAACGACCTGGGGGACCACGTGACCCTGACTCTCACCATGGAGATCATGGGGAAGTACAGCAATATTATACTTACAGACGAAAACGGAAAGATCATCGACGCCCTAAAGCGGGTGGACGCGGAGATGTCCTCCCAGCGGCTGGTGCTGCCGGGGCTCACCTACCGCCTGCCCCCGCCCCAGGACAAGCTCTGCCTGCTGACCCACACGGCCCAGGAGGCCGTGGCGGCCATGAGGGCCCTGCCCCGGGACATGGAGCTCTCTAAGGCGCTGCTGGCGGCCCTGCAGGGTGTCTCGCCCATTGTCTGCCGGGAGGTGGCCTACCAGGTGGGCCGGGGCAGGGAGCTTACCGTTATGACCCTTACAGAGGAGCAGCTTTTCCGGCTGCAGTTCTTCCTGCAGCAGCTGAAAGACACCATAACCGGCCGCGCCGGCAGGCCCTACATGGCCGTAGACCCGAAAAGGAAGCCCATGGACTTCTCCTTTATGGACATCCACCAGTACGGCACGGCGGCGGTCATACGGCAGGGGGAGACCTTCTCCCGGCTGCTGGATGACTTCTACCGGGAGAAAGACCAGCTGGAGCGCATGCGCGTGCGGGAGCAGGACCTTCTGCGGATGCTCTCCAACCACTCGGAGCGGCTTTCCCGGAAGATGGCGGCCCAGCGGGAGGAGCTTTTGCAGTGCGCCCAGCGGGACGCGCTGCGGGTGGCGGGGGACCTGATCAGCGCGAACCTCTACAGCCTGCCAAAGGGCGTCCGGGCGGCGGACCTGCCCGACTATTATCAAGAAGGCCAGCCCCTGGTGCACATCAAATTGGACCCGGCCCTGACGCCCTCCCAGAACGCCCAGAAGTACTATAAGGAGTACCGCAAGGCCAAGACCGCCGAGGAGAAGCTGGGGGAGCAGATCGCTTTGGCGGAAAAGGAGCTTCTGTATCTGGACTCGGTGCTGGACGCCCTGGCCAGGGCGGAGACGGAGCGGGACCTGACGGAAATACGGGCCGAGCTCACCGAGCAGGGGTACCTGCGGGCCCAAAGGGGCAAAAAGGCCCGGAAAGAGGCCCCCAGCGCCCCTCTGCGCTTTGAAGTTGCAGACGGCTTCACCGTGCTGGTGGGCCGCAACAACCGCCAGAACGACCAGCTTACCATGCGCACCGCCAACAACAACGACTGGTGGTTCCACGTGAAGAACAGCCCCGGCTCTCACACGGTGCTGGTGACAGAGGGCCGCGCCCCCACCCAGGCCGCCATGGAGCAGGCCGCGGTGCTGGCCGCCCGGCACAGCCGGGCCAGGGGCTCTTCCCAGGTGCCGGTGGACTACACCCAGGTGCGCCACGTGAGCAAGCCCCAGGGGGCAAGGCCCGGCATGGTCATCTATGTGCAGTATAAGACGCTTTTTGTAGACCCCAATGGGGCGTGAATATTTTGAGAGGAGATGGGTCCATGGTCAAGAAAACCGTTACCTGGAACAGCACGTCGAACTTCCATATGCGCCCGGCGGGCACCTTTTCAGAGGAGATGGGCAGGTTTTCCAGCAGCATCCGGCTCACCTACGGGGGCATACGGGCCGACGGGAAAAGCATGATGAACCTTATGGCCGCCGGCATCCCGGCCCGCGCCCAGGTAGAGCTGGAGTGCGCCGGGCCCGATGAGCAGGAGGCCATGGAGCGGGCCGCCCACCTGCTGGAGGTCGAGCTAGGGGAGTAGCCGGAAAAATATCTCTGAGGAGGCATTTCCTATGAAAAACCGCACCACTGCCATGATCCTTGCCGCAGCCGTGTTCCTGTCCGCCCTGCTCTCCGCCTGCGGCCAGAGCGCCGAAGACAAAAAGTTCGACCAGTTCACCACCCAAAGCTCTGCCCTGAGCGCGCCGGAGGAGCCTGTCAGCTCAGAGCCGGAGGAGAGCCAGCCCGATACGGACCTGACAGCCCAGCTGGTGCTGCGCACCTACACCAGCGGCGCTTCGGTGGACATCTGGAAGGACTACATACGGGAATTTAACGACACATACCCCAACGTGAAGATAGAGCTCAAGGACGAGGACGCCCTTTCCGACGTGGCCGGGTACATCACCCGCACCACCGTAGAGCTCATGAGCGGGGAGGCCGGGGACCTGATCGACATGAGCTGGCTGCCCGCCCAGCGGTATTCCGCCAGCGGCGTGCTGCAGGAGTTGGACCCCCTGATGGACGCGGACCCGGATTTTGCCGGGGACAAGTACTACGGGAACGTCCTGGACGGCATGCGCTGCGGGGGCAAGCTCTATGTGATGCCCTACGAGTTCGCGCCCATCGGCATCCGCCTGGACAAAAAAGCAGCGGACGCCCTGGAGATACCCTACGGTACCGGCGAGGCCATAGGGGCCTCTCAGGTGCTGGAGTACGCGGCCGCCGCCAACCAGCTCCCCGATTTCGCGGACATGCCCGCCCTGGGCCTTTTCACCTGGGACGCCTTCAACTTCGTGGAGCTTTCCTCCCGCATCAACGAGGAGGAAAAGAGCGCGGACCTGGATTCCGAAAGCTTTACAGCGTACCTTACGAAGCTGAAAGCGGCGAAATATAACGAGGGCGCGCCTGTAGGGGCCTCGCCCATGCCTGACGACGGCCAGCTGATGGGCGGCTTCTGTACCATCACCAGCCTGCGCCCGGCCTACGTGCAGCTGGCGGAAAGCTATGTGGGCCTGCTGGATTCCCCCGACGTCACCCCCATGATGGCCCTGGAGACCGATGAGGGGGCGGCGCTCTTTACCTCCATGAGCCTGGGCGTGGCTTCTTCCTGCAAAGAGCCGGAGGCCGCTTTCGCCTTTATCAAATTCCTGTTGGACAATGAGCGCAGGCTGGATAAGGAAAATTCACTGCGCACAGACTTTGTGCCCGTAAACCGGGAGCTCAGCCAAAAAGTGCTGGAAGCCTACCTGGGGGAGGCGGGGAAAGAGGAGACAGAAAAGCTGGACCAGTGGTGCGCCCAGGTGTCCACCCCCGTCTTCTATGACCGCAGCCGGGAGCTGCTGGATAAGCTCAACGACATATGCGGGCAGTACATGAACGGCCTGCTCAGCGCCGAAGACTGCGCCCGGCAGCTGCAGGATATGGCGTTTGTTTATTTGAATGAGTAGCTTCCCTGCCACAAAAAAAGCGGGCTCTGTGCCAAAAGACGCAGAGTCCGCCCTTTTTTGCGGGCAGGGGCTAGCTCGCGGCCCCGGCCTCATAGTAATTCCGTATCATCTGGGCCAGCTGCACCCGGCTGCACAGGTCCCAGGGGGCCAGGCGGCCGTCTCCTTTGCCGGAGAGCAGGCCGTACTCCACGGCCCAGCCCATGGCCTCCAGGGCCCAGGGGCTGATGGAGTCCCGGTCGGGGAAGGCATCCAGGCAGGCGCCGTCGGGCTTTGGGGTATCCTTTGTCATGTAAGACCAGAAGCCCTTAAACAGCTGGGCCGCCTGCTCCCGGGTCAGGCAGGCTTCCGGGGCGAAATGGGTCTCATCCGCCCCGCTGAGAACGGACGCGCCGTAGGCCCAGGCAATGGCCGGGCCCGCCCAGTGGCCCTCCGCTATGTCCACAAAGGGCACGTCCTCCGCCTCCGGGGGGAGCTCGGGCTTTCCGGCCATGTTATAGAGCACCTGCACGGCCTGGGCGCGGGTCACGGTGCCCACGGGGTCAAAGAGGGTATCCGAAACGCCCTTCATGAAGCCCTTCTCCTTTACGTACTCCACGGTGGGGGCGTACCAGTCCTCAGCCCGCACGTCGGTGTAGCCCGCGAAGGTCTCCGGGGCGAACTTGATGATGATATAGCAGGCCGGCTCATTGGCAATGGGCCCGATGCGGTTTCCGCTGGTGCTGTGCCACACCTTGTCTTCATAGGGCGAGTCCCCCCAGAAGATCATCAGGTGGTTGTCATTAAAGCCGCCCTCGAAGTTGTCCGTCCAGAAGCGCAGGATGAGGTCGCCCTTTTCCAGCATGCCGCTCCACAGCAGCTCGTTTTTGGACTCGTACACATGGGCCACCAGATGGCCGTACTCGATGAGGCTCATGTAGTTGCTGGCGCCGGAAAGGTACTCGTAGCGCCGGTTCACGCCCCAGTGCACAGCCCAGGGGCTCTGCTTCATGGTGGCGGTGACAGCGTCGCCGTCCATGCCGGCCTTGCGCAGCACATAGGCCACAAAGCCCGCGCAGTTCATGCCCGGCGCACCGTTATAAGAGGTGTCGCCCCGGGGGGACTGCCAGTCGCCGCCCATCTGGGGGGTGCCCAGGTAGTAGTTGTCGTACAGGTGCGCGTTCAGCTCGTTTACAAGGCTCTTGCGGGTCACGCCGTACTTATCCAGGTATTCGGTGCCCCCGGCGCAGCGGCGGCGCACCTCTTCCGGCGGCACCCGCACGTTGTAGCTGGGGGACGTAAGCCCGTCCCAGTCCTCCAGCTCCTCCCGGGCCGCGGCCCAGGGGCCCGAAAACACCGCAAAGCATACAGCCAGCAGAAAACAAAGCAACCTCTTTTTCATCTTCCTATCCCTCCAAAAAAACTCAGCTCCAAGCAGAGAATAGTTCTATTTTAGCAGATTTTCTTACGAAAATCAATCCCGGTACGCCCCCTTCACCCAGCGTATCTCCCGGGCGTAGCCCTCCAGGTCGTTGGGCGTTTCCAGGTAAAAGGGCAGGTCCCGCAGGGCCGGGTGGTTCACAATGCGCTCCAGGGCCGCATAGCCCAGAGAGCCCTCGCCCAGCTTCTGGTGGCGGTCCTTGCGGCTGCCCAGGGGGTTCATGCTGTCGTTAAGGTGCACGGCCCGCAGCCTCTTTAGACCCACTACCCGGTCAAACTCCGTCAGCACCCCGTCCAAATTATTTACGATGTCATACCCCCCGTCGAACACATGGCAGGTGTCCAGGCACACGCCCAGCTTGTCAGAAAGCTCCACCCGGTCTATGATCTCCCGCAGTTCCTCAAAGCTGCGCCCCACTTCCGACCCCTTCCCGGCCATGGTCTCCAGCAGCACGGTGGTCTGCTGCTCTGGCCGTAAAATGCCGTTTAGCTGGGCCGCGATGAGCTCGATGCCCTTTTCTGCCCCCTGCTTCACGTGGCTGCCCGGGTGGAAGTTGTAGAGGCTCCCCGGCAGGTGCTCCAGCCGCCGAAGGTCGTCCTCCATGGTCTCCTTGGCGAAGGTGCGAAGATTTTCGTCCGCGGCGCAGGCGTTGAGCGTATAGGGCGCGTGGGCCAGCGGGGGGAAGAACCCCTCCTTTTCCGCCAGAGCCAGGTAGGCGGCCACGTCATCCAGGTCCAGGGCTTTGGCCTTGCCGCCCCGGGGGTTCCGGGTGAAAAACTGGAAGGTGTTGGCCCCAATCTTCACGGCCTCCCTGCCCATGGCCAGAAAGCCCTTGGCGCTGGACAGATGGCACCCAATTTTCAGCATAGGTCCCCCTCCTCCAGCAGCCGTTCCATGACTTTGATCTCCCGGACAAGCCACGGCGCGCCGGTATAGCCGCTTGCTTCCAGACGGCGGTTCGTGGCCAGTGCTTCCTCCAGGGGCAGCCATACCGTGCGGAATTCCTCCTCCACTTCATAGCCCTGCAGGTCCGTGGGGCCCTGGGGCCCCTCCGTGCCGCACAGGAAATAGTGGGAATCCATTTCCAGTATGTCCGCGATCAGCCCCTTGCGGCGCTCCCGCACCACCGCCCATTCCCGGCAGGAGCTTTTCGACACAGGGTAGCCGGTTTCCTCCCGTACTTCCCGGCACATGGCGTCTATGAGGCTTTCGCCGGGCTCTACGCCCCCGCCGGGGAACTTGTAGTCCCCCTTCCGCGAGAGCACCAGCAGATACTTCCCCTCCTTTTGGATCACGCCCCGGGCCGCCGTGCGCGTCTCGCACTTCCCGTCCGGGTCGTAGTTTTTCAGGTCAAAGGTCAGTTCTATCAACGCTTACCCCTCCCACCTGTCGCTGTCAAACCGTATGCCTAGCTTCTTCCGGGCCTCCTCCAGAAACTCCGCCACCCACTCGCTCAGCTCCACACAGTGGGCGTATTCCTCCCGGCTTTCCTCGGGCTCTGTGATGTAGCGGTAAAAGTCCTTTGCCTCCCAGCCCATGAGCTTGTACTTCTCGTCCTCGCCGTAGAGCTTTTCCGCAGAGCCGTCCTTTTTCCACAGAGAGATGTTGGCAAGCCTTGAGATGGACTCCACGTACACCGTGCCCTCGTTCCCCTGGAAATCCGTGTTGGCCCCGGCCTGCCCCAGCTTCGAGTAGGTGAGGGTCACGAGCTTATCGGGGTACTTCATGGTGACGATGCCGTTGCCGTCGGCGCCGGTGTCAAGGGCCACGCAGTCGGCGGAAAAGCTCTCGGGCCTGCCGAAGAGATGCAGGGCCGGGTACACGCAGTAGACCCCCAGGTCCATCAGGGAGCCTGTCTCCAGCTTGGGGTTAAAGATATTGGGCACCTCCCCGCCCAGGTAGCTGTCCAATTTTGAAGATCGCTGGCAGAAGTCGATCTTGGCCATAGAGAGCTTCCCAATCTTCGAAAGCGCCTCCTCCAGCACTGCCCGCTGGGGCAGGTGCAGGAACATGATGGCCTCTAAGAAGACGAGGTTTTTTTCTTTGGCCAGGGCGTTTAGCTCCCGCACCTTCTCCGCCTGGGCGCACAGGGGCTTCTCGCAGATGACGTGCTTGCCCCCCTGCAGCAGAGTCCTGCACTGTTCATAGTGGGCGGCGTTGGGGCTGGCAATGTACACGGCGTCCACGTCCCCACAGGCGGCCAGCTCCTCTATATCGGTAAAGACGAGCCCTGCCCCGTGCCTTTCGGCGTAGGCCTCCCCCCGGGCCTTGTCCCGGGAATACACGGCCGTCAGCTCCCACAGGCCGCTGTCCTTGGCCCCGTGTATATACTCGTCGGTGATCCACCCCGAACCTATTGTAGCGAATTTCAGCATCTTGAACCGTCCTTTCTGTTGGGCTGCCGCCCAAACCTGCTTTAAGGGACTTTTTTCATAAAAAAGTCCCTTAAAAATCTTCAAAAAATTTAATTTTGGGCCCGTTGCCGCATGATCCTCAGTCGATGGATTCTATGGCGGTTTTGATGATGTCCTTGACTTTTTCCATGTCCTCCACTACGGCGTATTCCAGTTTGCCGTGGTGGTTGGCGCTGCCGGTGCACAGGTTGGGGCAGGGCAGGCCCATGTAAGAGAGCCTTGCCCCGTCGGTGCCGCCCCGGATGGGGATGGCGCAGGGCTCCACGCCGTTTGCGCGCATGGCCTTCTCCATGGTCTCGATGACCTCCCAGTGGGGGAGGATCTGCTCCTTCATGTTCCGGTAGCTGTCGGTCAGGGTGAGCTTTACGGGCTTTGTGGGGTACTTGGCGTTGAGATAGGTGGCCGCGGCCTCCATCACCTGCTTTTTCGTCTCGAAAAGGGCCGGGTCGTGGTCGCGGACGATGAACTCCATCCGGGTGTGCTCCACGTCGCCGTGTATGCTGTCCAGGTGGATGAAGCCCTCGTAGCCTTCGGTGTATTCGGGCTTCTGCTCACGGGGGAGCATCCCCACGTACTCCATGGCGATCTCCATGGAGTTTATGAGCTTTCCCTTGCCGCTGCCGGTGTGGATGCTCAGGCCCTCCGCCTCTAGTACGGCGGAGCAGGCGTTGAAGTTTTCGTACTCCAGCTCCCCTAAGAAGCCGCCGTCCACGGTGTAGGCGAAGTCGGCCCCAAAGCCCGCCACGTCGAAGTGGTCGGCCCCCTCGCCGATCTCCTCGTCGGGGGTGAAGCCGATCTTCACGGCGCCGTGGGGCTTTTTCTCGGCCAGTATCTCCTTGGCCGCCTGGAGGATGGCCGCCACGCCGGCCTTGTCGTCAGCACCCAAAAGGGTGGCGCCGTCGGTTGTGATGAGGGTCTTGCCCTTGTGCTCCGCAAGGCGCGGGAACTCGGCGGGGGAGAGGATGAGGCCGCTTTCGCCCAGCTTGATTGCGCCGCCGTCGTAGTTTTCTACCACCTGGGGCTTGATCTCGTCGCCTTTTACGCCGCCGTAGGTGTCCATGTGGGCGATGAAGCCCACGGTGTTTTTGCGCTCTGCCGTGGCGGGGATGGTGCCGTAGACATAGCCGGTTTCGCTCATATGGGCGTCGTCTATGCCCATTTCCTTCATGAGCTCTACGATGTGCGCCCCCAACACCTTCTGCTCCGGCGTGCTGGGGGTGCAGCCGGTGGTGGGGTCAGAGTTTGTGGGGTAGGATATCAGGTCAAGGAATATATTTTTTATGGACATTTAGATACCTTCTTCTATAGATTTTTATACTTCGTTCCAGTATTTTTTCAGGTTTGCTAGGCCGATGCGCACGGCCTCCACGCAGGGCTCCATGCCCTCGAACTCGATGGCGATGGTCCCGTCAAAGCCCGCGGCCTTCAGGGTGCGCAGGCACTGCTTCACCGGCACGTTGCCGTGGCCGATGACCGTCCCCCGCAGGTAGTTCCCCGCCCGGGTCTGGAAGGCCCCCTCCCCGGGGTCTTCGCTGTAGAAGCTCTTTACGATGAAATCCTTGGCGTGCACGTAGGCCGTGTAGGGGGCCACCCGGGCCACGGCCAGGGCCGGGTCCTCGTCGGCGCAGAGGAAGTTCCCCATGTCGCACAGGAGCTTGAAGTTGGGGTGCCCCACCGCCGTGTAGAGCTTCTCTACCCGCTCTGAATCCTGGGAGAAAAAGCCGTGGTTCTCGGTCATGGTCAGCACGCCCTTGCTCTCGGCGTACTGGGTGATCTCTCGCACCGCTTCGCTCAGGGCGGGCAGAAGGCTGTCGTAGCTTCGGGCGGGCTCGCAGCCCTTGGTGATGTCGTGGCGCATGCGGGGGGCCCCCAGCAGCGCGGCGATGTCTACGTATTTTTTTACCCGCTCGATCTCCCTGACGGTGTCGCCGCCGCTGCCGTTTAGCAGGTCGGCCCCCACCGCCAGGGAGGAGAAGCCGAGGCCGTGCTTTTCCGCCTGGACTTTAAGGGCCAGCGCCTTTGCGGGCATTTCCTCCTCCGGGCACTGGAAATTCACGAAATCCACGGCCTCCACTGCGTCAAAGCCCAGCTCCGCCGCCTTCCCGATGCACTCTTCGGGGGTCAGCTCTCCGGCCTTGATGGCTTTGAAAAAACTATATAAGCTTACAGAAAATTTCATGATAGGGTTTCCTTTCTGTGACAAAAATCATGATTCCTGGGGCAGGGCTTTCAGCTTGACTGGAACGAAAGCCTCCATCACACCGCCCCCCTGCGCCTGAATAATTTCGGGCGGGGTGATGATATGGCCCATAGCATAATGCCCGGGCCGTTCATCCAGCTCCAAAAACTCGCTTTTGGCGATATACTCCATGGCCTCCCCGTAAAGCCGCCTGTTTTCCGCCTCATCGTGGTCCCAATAGCAATAGGTGAGATAAAACCCGCCGTCAAAGGGGACCCTCTCGTAGCCTCCGTCTGGCATGCCTTCCTCCAGGGCCCACCACCACTCCAGGGCCTGCTTTTCCCTGTTAAAGAACAGGAAATCCCGGGGCATGAAGCTGTCCCGCGGGGAAGGCTTTATGCGGCTGAAATACCCGTTGAATCTGCCTAGCACCCCCTGGGGGGAGAAGTCAGAGGCCGGGTCAGGCCCGGAGGTGACAGCTGTAAACGGGGGCAGGGAGATTATGCGGAAATCCATTCTGCCACCCCCTCAGTCGCCGAAGCTGATGCCGATCTGTCTCGCCGCCTTGATCTCGTCGCAGTCCACGGGCACGCTCTTGAGCTTGCCGGCCACGTCCTCCAGGGGCACGGGCACGGTCTTGCCGTTTACCATGCCGATCATCACCCCGAAGGTTTTCTCCTTGATGCACCGGGCCGCCGTGGCGCCCAGGCGGGTGCACAGCACCCGGTCGTAGGCGCAGGGGCTGCCGCCCCGCTGGAAGTGCCCCGGCACGCACACCCGTATCTCGTTGTCGATTTTGTCCGAGAGCTCCTCGGCGATGCGGTACACGATGGACGGGTGCTTGAAGTCCGCCCGGGCCTTCTTGAACTCCTTCTTGGAGAGCTTCGCCTCCTCCTTGGAGATGGCCCCCTCGGCCACCGCCAGGATGGAGAACTTCTTGCCCCCGTCAATGCGGCTCTGGAGGGTCTTGGCCACTTTATTGATGTCGTAGGGGATCTCCGGCAGCAAAATCACGTCGGCGCCCCCGGCGATGCCCGCCGAAAGGGTCAGCCAGCCCACCTTGTGGCCCATGACCTCCACGATGAAGATGCGCCCGTGGGAGGTTGCCGTGGTGTGTATGCAGTCGATGACGTCCGTGGCGATTTCCACGGCGCTGTGGAAGCCGAAGGTGATGTCGGTGCCCCAGATGTCGTTGTCGATGGTCTTGGGCAGGTGGATGACGTTTAAGCCCTCCTCCCGCAGGAGGTTCGCGGTCTTCTGGGTGCCGTTGCCGCCTAAGATCACCAGGCAGTTCAGGTCCATCTTCTTGTAGTGCTTTTTCATGGCCGCTACTTTGTCTACGTTGTTCTCATCGATGACCCGGATGGTCTTAAACGGCTGCCGGGAGGTGCCCAAGAGCGTTCCGCCCACCGTGAGGATGCCGGAAAAGTCCTCCGGCTTCATCTTCTTGTATTCCCCGAAGATGAGCCCCGTGTAGCCGTCCTTGACGCCGTATATCTCCACGTCCTCCCCGAACTCCTCGTAAAGCCCCTTGGCCACGCCGCGAATAGCCGCGTTTAAGCCCTGGCAGTCGCCGCCGCTTGTGAGAATTCCTACTCTTTTCATGTGATCTGTCCCCTTCCTAAGTGATATTTCAGTCTATTTCCTCCGCCGAATGAATGGGTATCAGCGGGCTGTCCTGCTCCACGTGCTGGCGGGCCTTCAGGCGCTCCTGGGCGTCCTTATAGAAGGCCTGCTGGGCGCTCAGCGCCGCCCGGCCCCGGTGGGTCACGTGCTGGTACGATTTGTCCGGCAGCATTTTCCGGGCGTTGGTGTTGTCGTTTAACAGCGTCTCCAATATGGCGAAGGCCCGCTCCTTTAGGTCCTCGTCCTCGATGGGGAACACAAGCTCCACCCGGCGGTCGAGATTCCGGGGCATCCAGTCGGCGCTGCCCATGTATATTTTCGGGTCCCCGGCGTTTTCGAACCGGAACACCCGGCTGTGCTCTAAAAGCTGGCCCACGATGCTGATGACTTCTATATTCTCGCTGACCCCCGGCAGGCCCGGTATCAGGCAGCAGATGCCCCGCACTACTAAGCGCACCGGCACCCCGGCGCTGCTTGCCTCGTAGAGCTTCCCGATGATCTCCGGGTCCACCAGGGAATTGACTTTGGCGGTGATGCCGCAGGGCAGGCCCTTTCTGGCGTTCTCTATTTCCTGCCCGATGCGCTGCACAAAGAAGCTGCGCAGCCCGTGGGGGGCCACGGCGAAGTGCTGGTACTCCGGCGGCCGGGAGTAGCCGGTGATGACGTTAAACAGGGAAGAGGCGTCGGCCCCGTACTGGGGGTTACAGGTAAAGAGGCCCACGTCCGTGTATATCTTGGCGGTGGAGTCGTTGTAGTTGCCCGTGCCCAGGTGCAGGTAGCGGCGTATGCCGTCCTCCTCCCGGCGCACCACCAGGGCGATCTTGCAGTGGGTTTTGAGACCATACAGGCCGTATATCACGTGGCACCCGGCTTTTTCCAGCTTCTGGGCCCAGTTGATGTTGTTCTCCTCATCAAAGCGGGCCTTGAGCTCCACCAGCACCGTCACCTGCTTGCCGTTCTCCGCAGCCTTTATCAGCGCCGCGATAATGGGCGAGTTGCCGCTGACCCGGTAGAGGGTCTGCTTGATGGCCAGCACGTCCTCGTCCTCCGCCGCCTGCTCGATGAACTTCACCACGCAGTCAAAGCTCTCATAGGGGTGGTGCACCATGCGGTCCTTGTCCCGTATGGCCTCGAAGATGTCGTCATACCCCCAGAAGTCCGCCGGATGCACCGGGGAAATGGGCTTGAAGCACAGGCTCTCGCAGCCCTTTATGCCCGCGAACTTCGATAAGAACGTCAAATCCAAGGGCCCTGCCAGCTCGTATATCTCGCTTTTCTTTATTTTCAGCATGTCGATGAGGAAGCTCTTCAAGTCCTTGTCGCACTTTACCGGCAGCTCCAGCCGCACGGGGCGGCCCCGCTTGCGGCGCTTGATGGACTTCTTCATCTCGCTCATGAAGTCCTCGCTCTCCTCGTCGATGGACATGTCCGAGTCCCGGGTGACCCTAAAGGGGCAGGCGGCCTTGATCTCATGCAGCTCAAAGAGCTCGTCGAGCTTCACCATGAGGATCTCCTCCAGAAGGGCGAAAGCCCGCCCCTCTTCGCAGGGCAACTCTAAGAACCGGGGCAGGATGCCCGGCACCTGCACCACGGCAAAGCACTTTTCGCCCTTTTTCTCCTCCTCCTTTGCCTTTAAGTACACCGCGAGATTGAGGGATTTATTGGAAAGCAAAGGGAAGGGTCGGCTGTTGTCCACCGCCAGGGGGGTCAGCACCGGGAACAGGACTTCCTTAAAGTACTGGGAGATGTAAGTGCGCTGCTGCTCATCCATGTCCTCCGGGGAGAGGAACCGAATGCCCTGGCGCTCTAAAGCGGGCACAATGGAGCGGTTTAAGCACGAATACTGCTTTTCCATAAAGAGATGGGTCTTTTCCTCCAGCTCCTTTAAGAGCTCCTGGGGGCTCAGGTCAAAGCCCTCCTTGGGCTTGTAGCCGGAGTTCACCTGGGCCTTCACCCCGGCCACCCGCACCATGAAGAACTCGTCCAGGTTGGAGCCCGTAATGGCCAGAAAGCGCAGCCGTTCCATCAGGGGGTTCTCCCGCTTGGTGGCCTCCTCCAGCACCCGGGCGTTAAAGTCCATCCAGCTCAGCTCTCGGTTATAATAGGGCATTTTCTTATCTGCCATAGGTCATCATTCCTCCTGGGGTTTATAAGGTGTCAAATTTTACAGCCAGCTCCGGCGAAAGCCCGAAGACCTTTTCGAAGAACTGGGCGGCGTCCTCAAAGGCCCAGCGCTCCAAAAGGGTGTTCTCCCTGGCCTGGGCTCTAAAGAGCACCCGGTCGCCGTCCACGGTGATTTTAAGGTCCCTGAGCTTCTCCCGGTGGGATTTGTCCAGCGCGTTTGCCATGCGGAAGATGGCCTCCAGCTTCATGGCCTCCAGCCGGTCCCGGTCTGAAAGGAGCAGAAGCTCCGGGTCCTCCTCGGTAGAAGGGTTCACGCTGCCGGCCACCAGGGCGATCTGCAGCACCTGGGCCCCGGAGAGCCCGAAGATGTCCATGCCCTTTATCAGGTCGAAGGTGCAGCGGCTGTGCTGGCGCACGCTGACAAAGCTGCCGCAGCTGTGCAGGGTGGCCGCCAGCTCCAGTATCAGCCTCTTGGAGGGGTCTAAGCCGTGGACCTTCTTGAGCTTGTCGAAGATGCGGCAGCAGAACTCCCCGATGCGCCGGGAGTGCCGGATGTCGCAGCCAAAGCTTCTGGCCGTGGCCTCTGAGCAGGCCAGGGCGTTTTTCCGCAGGTAGTCGGCCCACCGGGCGTCGGCCTTGGGGAAGAGCATGGTGCGCAGCACCCCCTGGGCGATGTCGGCCATGGGGGAGACCACCTCTTTGGCCTCTGGGCAGAAGCGCAGCAGGCCCTTATAGATGAACACCGCGGTGTACAGCACGGCAGCGTGCTTCTCCGTCAGGCCGTAGCGCAGGCTCAGGCTCTCGGGGTTCATGGCCCGCACGGTGTCATACAGGGCCGTGAGCTTTTTCACGTCCAGCCGGTAGATCTCCCCTTCCTGCCCGGCGCCGCTGAGCTTTGCCACCCACTCCATCTGAGAGCCGGTGACGATGAGGTTTTTCACTTTGAAGGCCGAGATGTCCACCCGGTTTAAGAGCATATCCATGTACTCGTCCACGATACAGTGGAAATCCTGGGCCTGGCGCTGGAGCTTACTGAGTACGTCGTGAAGCTTTAAGGGCCCCACAGGCAGGTTCTGGGAGTACACCGCCTGCTGCCCGTCAAAGACCGCGATGCCGATGCTGCCCGCCCCCACGTAGGCTATCAGGGACGCGCCCTCCCCCAGGGCCTGCTCCCGGTTTAGGCGCTCCATGATCTCTCCGTAAATGTAGGCCTTTTCCTGGCTGTCGTCCAGCACCTCCACGTCCAGACCGTTGCGCACCTTCAGCTGGTCTACTACCAAAGCGCGGTTTCTGGCCTCTCTCAGGGCCGAGCAGGACACCACCCGGGGCTTTTCGATATTATAGGAGAGCAGGGCGGCGGAAAACTTCGACAGGGCCGCCGACAGCTCTCTAAGGCTCGAAAAGCTCACGGCACCGTTTTCAAACACATCGTGCCCCAGGCCGATGGGGTACTCCAGCCGGTCCAGGGTCTTTAGCTTCCCCTTAGAGAGCTGGGCCACCCGCATCTTCACATTGTTGGAACCGATCTCGATGACCGCCGCAGAAGGGGCGGCGCTTTTCTTGTTCAAAGAAGATCCCTCCGTAAGTCAAAATAGAATTCATACATATTATACCAAATCGCACGGGGGTAAGCAAATAGATTTTGCAAATTTTTTTCACAAAAGGGCTTGATTTTTTCCGCGAAATTGGGTATACTTGTAAAGCCGACAGGGGATACGGAGAGGTATTCTAATTGGTAAGGAGCCACATTGGAAATGTGGTGTGCCGCAAGGCATTGTGCGTTCGAGTCGCATCCTCTCCGCCAAAGCAGAGAGCGCCAGGTTTTTTCCGGGCGCTCTTTTCGTTTTTTCGGGGTTTTGATTCAGATGCAAAAGGGAGTGGGAGCATGGCAAGGGAGACCATGGTGGAGCTGACGAACATGTGCATGGTCACGGACGGCACAAGGGTGCTGGTGCAGGACCGGGCCAAGCCGGGCTGGTCGGGCATTACCTTCCCCGGCGGGCATGTGGAGCCCGGGGAGAGCGTCACGGCCTCGGTCATACGGGAAGTAAAGGAGGAAACGGGCCTTAATATCCAAAGCCCGCGCCTGCGCGGCGTCAAGGACTGGATGCGGGACGACGGGAGCCGGTACATGGTGCTTCTGTTCGTCTGCGATAGATTTTCCGGGGAGCTGAAAGCCTCGGAGGCAGGGAAGGTTTTCTGGGCAGAGCGAAAAGACCTGCCCCGTATGAACCTGGCGCGCTCCATGCGCGAAACGCTGGAGGTGCTGACAAACGACCGTTTCAGCGAGATGTATTTTACACAGACCGCAAACATTACAGAGGGCAGCCATTGGGTGCTGCTTTGAACCATCTAAAAAATAAGGAGTGAAGAACATGAAACGCAACGAAGTAGCAGAATTTTATAAAGACCTGGACGCATACAAGGACAAGACCGTCACCGTGTGCGGCTGGGTGCGCAGCGTGCGGGACTCGAAGGCCCTGGGCTTTATCGATCTCAACGACGGCACCAGCTTCAAGGGCGTACAGGTGGTCTTTGAAGACGGGAAGATCGATAACTTCAAGGAGATCGCCGCCCAGAACGCCGGGGCGGCCCTGGTGGTGACGGGCACGCTCGTGGCCACCCCGGGCATGAAGCAGCCCTTTGAGATACACGCAGAGAAGATATCCGTAGAGGGCTCCTCCGCCCCCGAGTACCCCCTGCAGAAGAAGCGCCACAGCGTGGAATTTTTGCGCACCATCGCCCACCTGCGTCCCCGCACGAACCTCTACAGCGCGGCCTTCCGCATCCGCTCAGCGGCGGCCTTCGGCATCCATCGGTTTTTCCAGGAGAACGGCTTTGTGTATATCCACACTCCGGTCATCACCGCCACCGACTGTGAGGGCGCGGAGATGTTCCAGGTGACCACCCTGGACCCCGCCGATGTGCCCAAAACGGAAGACGGCCAGGTGGACTACCGCCGGGACTTCTTCGGTAAGCGGGTGTTCCTGTCGGGCTCCGGCCAGCTGCAGGTGGAGTGTATGGCCCAGGCCTTTTCCAAGGTCTACACCTTCGGGCCCACCTTCAGGGCCGAGCGCTCCAACACCCCCCGCCACGCCTCTGAGTTCTGGCATATCGAGCCGGAGATCGCCTTCGCGGACTTAAACGACGACATGGATATCATCGAGGCGGCGGTGAAGTACGTGATAAACTACGTGCTGGAGACCTGCCCCCAGGACGTGGAATTCTGCAGCCAGTTTGTAGATAAGGGCCTTTTGGAGCGCCTGCGCCACGTGGCCTCCTCTGAGTTCGCCCGGGTCAGCTACACCGACGCCATCGAAATCCTCAAGGAGCACAACGACGAATTCGAGTTCAAGGTGGAGTGGGGCGCGGACATCCAGACCGAGCACGAGCGGTATCTGGCGGAAAAGCACTTCGGCCGGCCGGTGTTCGTCACCGACTACCCCAAGGAGATAAAGTCCTTCTATATGCGCCTAAACGACGACGGGAAGACCGTGGCCGCCACAGACCTGCTGGTGCCGGGCATCGGCGAGCTGGTAGGGGCCAGCCAGCGGGAGGAGCGCTATGAAGTGCTCAAGGCCCGCATGGAAGAGCTGGGCATGGGGGAGGAGAACCTCTGGTGGTACCTGGAGCTGCGGCGCTTCGGCACCACGGTGCACTCGGGCTTCGGCATCGGCTTTGACCGCCTGGTCATGTACCTTACCGGCATCCAGAACATCCGGGACGTGCTGCCCTTCCCCCGCACGCCGGGCTCGGCGGAGTTTTAAGTCTTGACTTTCCACTTTTTATAGGCTATAATAAAAATAAGCACAACACAAGGGAGGGATCGAGATGGACATGATGAGCAGCATAGCCTCTGCCAGCATGCGCATGAGCGCCGCCATGTTTGAGCAGAGCTATTCCATCGCCGTCACCAAAAAGATGATGGACACCGAAAACCTGGCCCTGGAGGAAATGACCGAAATGCTGCAGCAACAGCAGCCCCCCAGCCCCTACAATTTCGACGTCTACGTGTGACCCTGTGCGCAAAAAAGCCCGCTGCCTTTTTACGAAGGCGGCGGGTCTTTTTATGGGCCCCAGTCCCCCCAGGCGTCCCAGTCCGGCTCGAAAAGGTTCACGGCCTGGGCGCCGCGCTTTCTGGCGTAGCGCACCGTGTAGGCGGTGCCGCCCCGGGCGGTGTCCCGCAGATAGCACAGGCAGTAGGCGCTGTGGTCCACCAAAAACCGGTTGCGGGCATGCATGCATCCTTCAAAATACGTGTCCGCCAGGAACAAAACGTCGTCCGCCTGCCGCTGCAGGGTCTGGTAGACCGCCCGGTCCCGGGGGGGCCAGCGGGCCTCCTGGCCCCGGCAGGGCAGCACCAGGGTCAGCCGCAGCCAGGGGAACTCCTCCTTTGCGCGCAGGGTCTCCTGGGCGGCCAGGGTGTCAAACCCCAGAGCACCCCCTGTCAGGAAGTGGTCCACCCCCTTGCCTATGGCCAGCCGGGCGATCTCCCGGCGCAGAAGGGACCGAAGCCCCAGGGCCTCCTCCTTGGAAAGCCGCCGGTGACCGGTAAAGCAGCAGGCGGTCTCTTTTTCTATGCCTATGGAAGTAAACATTAGTTCTCCCCTCTAAAAATAAAAACAGCCCGCCCGACCGTATTGTGCATCTCAATAACCTGCTACAGAAAAAGCAGGTGGGTGCCCTCCCGCATGGTTCTCGCTCCCTTCGTCCAGCAGCGGTCAAAGCCGGGCCGGGAGGTCTGCAGTCCGCAGGCGGAGCGGGGCTCCCAATATGAGGAGTGTAGGGTTATATGTGCACAGTCCGCGAATCGGGCAGGCTGATTTTATGGTTCCTTATTTTTTGGGGGTCAATCCTCGTCTTCGTCGAAATACGCCTCGTTAAAGCGCGCTTCGAATATTTCCGCCAGCTTATCCAGGAGCTCGTCGTCGTCGACCTCCTGCAGCTGTTCCTCGCCGTCTTCCTCCACGACCTCGAAGATATAGTACGTCTCGGCGTCCGAGGAAAGGTCCTCGGGCTCCTGCTGGGTGGGCACCAGGGCCATGTAGTGGCCCTCGTCGTTATCCAGCTCGTCAATGATCTCAAACTCGTGCTCCTGGCCCTCGTCGTCCACCAAAGTGATCAGGTCGGCCTCATAGCCGTTATCCATAAGCGGTCAGCGCTCCTTTCTGAAAAAGCACTCGGGACTTTCTCTCTCACACATTGTACATAAAACAGGGCGTAAAGTCAAGAGCGAATCGGCATTTTTTACGGCCGGGCTTTTAGTATGCCCGCAAAAACAGCCTATGCGCATCCCTTGGGGAAAATACCAAAATTTTTTCAAAAAAGTTCAAAAAACCTATTGACAAGCCCGCCCCTTATGAGTATAATATAGCCAGAGACAAGGAAAAGAAAAGAAAGTCTCAAGAGCGCATCCACAAAAACCGGAAGTAGGCGAAAGCATGAAAACGGTGGGGAGCTGAGCGAAAGAGAAAGTAACTGCAAAGGAGCGGCGAAGGAATTCTCTTAGACAAAAAGAAAGGAAAAATGTGGAGCGCGAAAAAAATTTTGCAAAGAAAGGGCGGGTGGGTCCGATGGATAGTTTTGAAACACAGCAGGTAAGCGGGCTCAAAGGCCCGCGAGATACATATAAATAGCACGGGACTGCTTAACACCGTCTGGGACACGCTTCTTAAAGCGTAAGGAATGTAAAAATTGACGGGATATGCTTTAGGCGGCATGGATGTGCTGGAGAAACCGGACGGTTTCACCTACAAGTTAATATTGTGTAATAAAGGGAACTTTCTGGGATTACTTGGAAGTTCCCTTTTGACGTGTGTTTCCAGGCATTTCCGGCTTGCGCGGCGGGGGAAATCGTGGTATAATCTTCTAAAGAGATGCATAATGCTAAAAAGACGCCGGGTTCCCCCCGGGAAGAAAGGATGCGCCAGACTCTTGACAGCAGCAAAGAATTTCCGCCGAAACCGCTTTGACACCGGGCTCTTCTGCCGGTATTACGCCCAGCTTGCCCGCCGCTCGGGGCTTGCCCAGATGGCCGGCTACCCCCAGCACGGCAGCACCTCACGGCTTCTGCACAGCGTGGCCGTGGCCTACTACAGCTACCGCTTCGCCGCCGCCGCGCCCGTCACCTTCCACATGTACGAGATGGTGCGGGGGGCCCTGTTCCACGATTATTTCTTCTACGACGCCCAGGACGGCGACTCCGCCCACAAGGGCCACTGGACCCGCCACCCGGCCATCGCCCTGGAGAACGCCAAAAAAGAACTGCTCCTTACGGGCATCGAGGAGGACATCATCCGCAGCCACATGTTCCCCCTCACCATCCGGCCCCCCCATTTCCGGGAGGCGGCGCTGGTGTCTTTTATGGACAAAGCCTGCTCGGTGTACGAATTTTTCAAGCGCAAGGACCCCTACCGGAAGCTTACAGCCCTGGTAGGGGCTTTTTCTTTGCCCGCCCCCTTGACACCGGGGCCTGTAAATGCTACACTGACCCTGTTCGCATTTTTACCTGAAAATGGGGAAGGGGAATTGGGATATGAAAGAAAACCAGGCGCCCGGGGAAAAACTGTCCCTGCGGGAGACGGCCTGCTACGGCATGGGGGACCTGGCCTGCAGCATGGTCTTTAACTTTATGGCGTCCTATCTGCTCTATTTTTACACAGACGTGGCCGGGGTGGGCGTGGCGGCCGCGGGCACGGCCATGAGCTGCGCCCGGCTCATCGACGCCTTCGCCAACCCCGTGGTAGGCGTCCTCAGCGACAAGACCCACACCCGCTGGGGGAAGCTGCGGCCCTACCTGCTGTTTTCGGCGGTGCCGCTGGCCACCTCTGTGCTGCTGATGTTTCTGGCCTCCTGGATACCGGGGCCGGGCAAGGCGGCCTACGCTCTCATCACTTACACGCTGTTCTGCCTTTTATACACGGTCTGCAACGTGCCCTATACGGCCATGATGCCCAACCTCTCGGAGGACCCGGCCCAGCGGGCCCGGCTGAACCTGTCGAAGTTCATCTGCGTGTCCATCGGCACCTTCCTTTCCATGGGGCTGGCGCTGCCGCTCATCGGGCTTTTCGGCCGGGGGGACGAGAAAAAGGGCTTTGTGGGCATCTCCCTGCTCTTTTCCGTCATCATCATCGCCCTGGTGCTCATTTGTTTTTTCAATACCCGGGAGCGCATCCAGCCCCCGCCGGTGCGGTTCTCTCTGGGCTCTCTGCTGGCCACGGTGAAAAAGAGCCGGCCCTGGGTCATCTGCTGCTCGGCCCAGTTGTTTTTCTATCTTGCCACCGTCACCCGCAACGCCACCGCCATGTACTACTCCAAGTACTGCCTGGGCAGCGCGGGCTTTGCGAGCCTCCTGCTGGCCGTGGGGTCTTTTACCACCTTCGCCACCTGCTTCCTGGTGCCCTTCGCCACGGCCCGCATGAAAAAGCGCACCTTCACCCTCATTGGCTACAGCCTGTTCATCACAGGCAGCCTGCTGGTGTACCTGGCCGGGGAGAACCTTGCGGCCGTGTTCCTCTGCAATCTCCTGGCAAACCTGGGCGCCAGCATGTCAAACGGCGTCTCCTTCCTGATTTTAGGCGAGGCCATCGACCACTCGGAGTACACCACCGGTACCCGCCAGCAGGGGCTTCTCACCTCCATGTCCATGTTCATGGTGAAGATAGGCATCGTGTTCTCCAGCCTCCTGTCGGCCTTTGTGCTGGATTTGGGCGGCTACATACCCGACAGGCCCCAGGCCGCTTCGGCCCTGGTGTCCATCCGGGCGAACTTCATCTTCCTGCCCTGCGCGGCGGCCCTGGTGTGCGTGCTGCTTTATCAGTTTTACCATCTGGACGACGAGTACCCAGCCATCAACCGCGCCCTGCGGGAGAAGCACAGCCATACTTAGCCTTCAAAGCCTCCTTACGGGGGCTTTTTTGTTTACAATTTTTTTCTTGAATTTGCCACCCGTTTGCAGTATACTAAATAAATAATGCTGTTCTGAAGGACGGAAGGGGGGCTGGCCCTTGGCTGCGCTCTTAAAGAAGTACCGGGAGGTGCTTTTGTACGGCTTTTTCGGGGGGCTCACCACCCTGGTGAACTGGGGGGCCTACTGGGTCTTGGCGGACTTTTTCCATGTGCCG
>CANRZD010000014.1 GCA_947644325.1 uncultured Clostridia bacterium | reverse complement strand
CTTTCTTTAAGAGGGCCTGCACCTGGGCGCCGTATTTGCCCACGATGCCGATATAGTACCGCCGTGCCTCGCAGTCCCATTCCTCCTCCGCGTCCAGGGCGCCGAACTTGCCGAAGCCGTCGGCGGAGAAGAGGACCTTGTCGGTGCTGTCATAGGTAACGAGCACCTCGGGCCAGTGCACCATGGGGGCCCCCACGAAGGTGAAGGCGTGCCTGCCCGTAGAGAGGGTGTCGCCCTCCGCCACCACCAGCTGCCGCTCGGCAAAGTCGGTGCCGAAGAACTGGCCCATCATGGAGAAGGCCTTCTGGCTTGATACAATAGTCGTGTCCTTATACATCTGCATGAAGCTGTAGATGCTGGCGGAGTGGTCCGGCTCCATATGCTGGATGATGAGATAGTCGGGGGCCTTGTCCCCCAGTATGCCCTGGAGGTTATCCAGCCACTGGTGGGTGAAGCGGGCGTCCACGGTGTCGAACACCGCGGTCTTTTCGTCCATGACCACGTAGGAGTTGTAGGCCATGCCGTTTGGCACCACGTACTGGCCCTCAAAGAGGTCGATCTCGTGGTCGTTCACGCCCGCGTAGCGGATATCTTGTGTGATTTGCATTTGTCTGCTCCTTTCGTTCCGATGGTTTCCATACAGCTACTAGTATACCACAAAATCTTCCAGTTGCAAGGGGCCGGGCCTTTTTCGGTAAATTTTCGAAAAAGGCTTGACTTTTTCCCGGGAATGGGCTCTAATTAGGGGTAAGACTGTGGTAAACGAGGCGAGTATCTGTGAAAAAATACAAAGGCAGCTATCTGTGCTATGTGCTCACGTTCTTCTTCTACTTTATGGCCATGTCCCTCTTTGGCTCGGTGCTGTCGGTGTACCTGACGGGCCTGGGGAAAAGCGCGTCGGAAATGTCCTTCATCATTTCGGCGTCGGGGCTTTTCTCCTTTGCCATGGTGCCCGCCGTGGGGTATGTAAGCGACCTGACCCGAAGGCCGAAGCTCATCAGCTTCTTCCTGCTTCTGGGGGTGGGGGTGCTGGGGCTGGTGTTTTCCGCCTGCCGCAGCACCTGGGCGCTGTTTCTTTTAGACGGCCTCATCATGTCCTTCATCAACTCCCTCATGCCCATCACCGAGCGCATGGCCGGCCAGAGCAAGTACCGCTACGGCTCTCTGCGGGTGTGGGGCACCCTGGGATACGCGGTGGGGGCCCAGTGCGCCGGGGTGGCGGTGGAGTTCTTCCGGCCCGTGGTGCTGTTCCTCTTTGTCTTCGCCTCCTGCGGGCTGACGGTGCTGGGCTTTCTGGGCACAGAGGAAAAGGAGGAGGACGCCCCCGGGGGCCCCTCCGGCAAAAAGAAGCTGCCCCTTTCCTCTTTGGTGCAGAACCGGCAGTTCGTGCTGTATGTGTTCGTGGCGTTTCTCTTCGCCGGGTGCTCGGGGGTCAACATGAACCTGGCCCCCGTGCTGCTGGGCAGCCTGGGGGTGCCCACGGGCATGGTGGGCACGGTGCTGTTTTTCAGCACGCTCATTGAAATCCCCCTCATCCTCTTTTCCAACAAGTACATGGACCGCTTTTCCGGCAAGGCCCTGATGCTCACCAGCTTCGGGGTCATCACGGTGCAGTTCCTGTTCTACGGCTTTGCCCGCTCGGCAGGGGTGGTGGTAGGCGTCATGGTGCTCTTAAAGGCTATTGCCTCCACCCTGTTCCAAATGATCACCCTCAAGATGGTGCGGGGCCTTCTGTCCCCGGCCCTTACCACCACGGGCCTGTCTGTGATAAACTCCTTAAACAGCGTCTCCATCATCCTGCTGCAGAACGCCGGGGGCTTCATCACCGACCACTGGAGCATCCAGGCCCTGTACCTGTGCCTTTCCGCCCTGACGGGACTGGGCATGCTTCTGGCCCTGCTGCTACCCGCCTGCAACGACGAAAAGGTCTTTTCATAACGCGCAAAAACCAGGATAAAAACACAATGTGCCCTCCTTTTTGGGAGGGCACATTTTTCTTTACCAGTAAAGGTCCAGCCCCTTCTCTATGGCCTCTACCTGCACCTGTGCGCCCCCGGCGCTGTATTCGCCGTCTAGGGACCAGGGCATGGGCTCCCTGCAGGTGAACACCGCGCCCCTTGTGTGGGTGAAGGTGATGAGCTCCTCATCGGGTTTGCCGCTCATAAGGGCCAGAAGGATGCGGTTGAGCTCGTGGAGGTTCTTGGGGCGCTTTACAAGGCTCAGTTCAAACAGGCCGTCCTGGGGGTCCACCTTCTCGGGGTCCAGCTTGATGATGCCGCCTAAAGACGTGGAATTGCTCACCCCGCCGAACAGGTACTCGCCCTCGTACACGTCCCCCTCGGCGGTCTCCACCCGGGCTTCATAAGACTTTAAGGCGGGCAGCTCCTTGATGCCCTCTATGACGTAGGCCAAGTGCCCCAGGGAGTTCTTCAGGCTCTGGGTGGTGTTATAAGAGGACTGGGTGAAGGCCCCGAAGGACGCCACGTAAAGGAACGCGCGCCGGTTCATGCGCCCCAGGTCAATGGGCCGGGGCTGCCCCATGGCGATAAAAGATGCCGCCTGCACCGGGTCCTTGGGGAGCCCTAAAAAGTTCGCAAAGTCATTGGTGGTGCCCGCCGGGATGTACCCCAACGGGCGCAGCTTTCCCTCCCTTTGCAGCAGGTCCACCGTGTCGCTCAAGGTGCCGTCCCCGCCGCAGACCACCAGGCGGTCCGGGTTTTTCTCCGCCGCCCGGCGCACCGCCTGCTCGCCTTCCTCCTTCGATCTGGTCTCTATGACCTCTACCTCTCCGCCCCCCGCGGCGAACACTTCCCCCACGGCCTCCACCTCCCGCAGGATGGTCTGCTTGCCCGCGTTGGCGTTCACCAGCAGCATTGTCTTCATAGCCTTCTCCTTTCCCGTCAAGAGGCCCTCATGTCCTCGAATTGGCTGCGGTACAGCTGGGCGTAGAACCCGTTTTTCTCCATGAGCTCCTCATGGGTGCCCTGCTCCGCGATGTCCCCGTCCTTCATGCACAGGATCAGGTCCGCGTTGCGGATGGTGGAGAGCCTGTGGGCGATGATAAAGCTGGTGCGCCCCTCCATAAGGGCGTCCATGGCCCGCTGCAAGAGCACCTCCGTGCGGGTGTCCACTGAGCTGGTGGCCTCGTCTAAGATCATCACCCTGGGGTCCGCCAATATAGCCCTGGCAATGGTGAGCAGCTGCTTCTGCCCCTGTGACACGTTGGAGCCGTCCTCGCTGAGCTCCATCTGGTAGCCCCCGGGCAGGGTGCGGATAAAGTGGTCGGCCTGGGCCGCCTTTGCCGCCGCTATGACCTCTTCGTCCGTGGCGTCTAAGCGCCCGTAGCGTATATTCTCCATGATGCTGGCGTTATAGAGCCAGGCATCCTGCAGCACCATGCCGAACTCTGTGCGCATGTCCTCCCGGGTGAAGTCCGTCACCGGGCGGCCGTCTAAGGTGATGGCGCCGCCGTCCAGGTCGTAAAAGCGCATGAGGAGCTTCACCAGGGTGGTCTTCCCCGCCCCGGTGGGCCCCACGATGGCCACCTTCTGCCCGGCCTTCACCTGGGCGGAGAAGTCTTTGATAACGGGCTCCTCCGGCCCGTTATAGCCAAAGCGCACGTGGGAGAAGCCGATCTCCCCCTGGATGTCCTCGTCCGCCATGCGGGCCAAAGGCTCCCCGGGGTCTTCCTCGGCGCTGTCTAAAAACTCGAAGATGCGCTCGGCGGCGGCCACGGTCATTTGCAGCTGGCTGGAGATATTGGCCAGCTGCAGCACCGGCTGGGTGAAGCTGCGCACATACTGGATAAAGGCCTGTATGCCGCCAATGGTCATAGCGCCCCCGGCGGCCATGGCCGCCCCCACGATGCACACGGCCACGTACCCCAGGTTCCCCACAAAGCCCATGACAGGCTGCATGAGCCCGGAGAAGAAGTTCGCCTTCCACCCGGCTTCATAGAGCTTTTCGTTCTCCCGGTCGAAATCCTCCGCCGCCCGCTGCTCCCGGCCAAAGGCCTTCACTACTAAATGCCCGCCGTACATTTCCTCCACCTGGCTGTTCACCCGGCCCAGGTATTCCTGCTGGCCCCTAAAGTGCCCCTGGGAAACCTTCACGATGCCAAGCACAAAGGCCAAAGACACCGGCAGCACGCACAACGCCACCAGGGTCAGCTGCCAGCTGATGGTGAGCATGAGCACCAGCACCCCTATCATGGTGCACAGGGAGGTGATGCTCTGGGTGATACTCTGGCCCAAGTTGCTGGAAAGGGCGTCCACGTCGTTTGTCATGCGGGAGAGCACGTCCCCCTGGGTGGTCTTGTGGAAGTAGGAAAGGGGCAGCCGGTTGATCTTTTCCGTCATGGCCTCCCGCAGGTCAAAGTACAGCCGGGTGGACACCCCGGCCATGATGTGCCCCTGCAGGTAAGAGAACCCGGCGCTCACAAGGTAGAGCCCGCCTAAAGCCAGCAGCACCCGGCCGATGTAGCCGAAGTCGATGCCCGCCCCCGCGCCGGTGACCATGCGCATGAGCCCCGCCGCCAGCTCGTCTGTGGCAAGGGCCAGCACCTTGGGCCCCAATATGGTGAACACCGTGGACACCGCCGCGAAGAGCATCACCAGCACAATCTGCAGCCGGAAGGGCCGCAGATACCGCAGAAGCTTCGCGCCGCTGCCCTTAAAGTCCCGGGCCTTCTCCCCGGCCCCCATGGGGCCCCGGCCGTGGCCGTGGGGGCCATGGGGACGGCGGGGGGCCGTCTGCCTTTCGCTCATGCCAATTCCTCCTTTCGCAGCTGGCTCTCGGCTATTTCCCGATACTGGGGGCAGCTCTCCAGCAGCTCCCTGTGGGTGCCCTTGCCCACCAGCTTCCCATCGTCCAGCACCAGTATCTGCTCCGCGTGCAGGATGGTGCTCACCCGCTGGGCCACGATGAGCACCGCGGCCTCCCGGGTATAGGGCACTAAAGCCCGGCGCAGGGCCGCTTCTGTTTTGAAGTCCAGGGCGGAAAAGCTGTCATCAAAGATATACACCGGGGCCTTTCTCACCAGGGCCCGGGCCATGGAGAGCCGCTGCCGCTGCCCGCCGGAGACGTTCGTGCCCCCCTGGGCCACGTAGGCCCCCAGGCCCTTTTCCATGCCCGCAACAAAGTCTTCCGCCTGGGCGGTCTTCAATGCTTCCTGCAGGTCCTCCTCCCCGGCGTCCTCCCTGCCGTAGCGCAGGTTCTCGGCGATGCTGCCGGAAAAGAGCAGGGCCTTCTGGGGCACGTAGCCGATAAGGGCCCGCAGGTCCTTCTGCTTATAGCTTTGTATGTCAATGCCGTCTAAGGTTATCTTCCCCTCAGTCACGTCGTAAAACCGGGGGATGAGGTTTATGAGGGTAGACTTGCCAGCGCCCGTGGCGCCTATGATGGCGGTGGTCTCCCCGGGCCGGGCGGTGAAGCTGATGTGCTCGAGCACATAGCTCTCCGCGTCGTTATAGCGGAAGCTCACGTCTTCAAAGGAGATAACGCCCTTTGCCTCCCGGCTGCCCGCCGCGCTGACGGGGTCTTCGATCTCCGGGGCCCTGTCCAGCACCTCCCCTATGCGGGCCGCCGACACGCTGGCCCGGGGCAGCATCACGAACATCATGGCGATCATCAGGAAGGAGGCGATGATCTGCATGGCGTACTGGATAAAGGCCATCATGTCGCCGATCTGCAAAGCGGATTCCGCGATGGCGTGCCCCCCGGCCCATAGAATCACCAGGGTGCTCAGGTTCATAATGAGCATCATGGCGGGCATCATGCCGGCCATGACCCGCTGCACAAAGCGGTTGGTGGCCGTAAACTCCCGGTTCACCTCCCGGAAGCGCTCCCCCTCGAACCGCTGGTTGCCGAAAGCCCTGACCACCATCATGCCGGAAAGATGCTCCCGGGTGATGCGGCCCAGCTTATCCAGCAGCGCCTGCAGGGCTTTGAATCGGGGCAGCGCCAGGGAAAGGGCTATTATCACCAGCCCCAGCATCACAACCACGGCCGCCGCCACCAGCCAGCTCATAGACACGCTCTTGTCCACCGCCATGACGATGCCGCCGATGCCCATAATGGGCGCGTAGCACACCATGCGCAGGCCCATCATCACAAGCATGCCCACCTGCTGCACGTCGTTTGTGGTGCGGGTGATAAGGGACGCGGTGGAGAAGCCGTCCAGCTCCGGGCCGTTCATGGCCATGACCTTTGTGAAAAGGTCGTGCCGCAGCCGCTTTGCCACCGCTGTGGACACCCGGGAGGCAATGAGCCCCACCAGCACCGCCGCTATGGCCCCCAGAAGGGCCACCCCCAGCATCTGCAGGCCCTTGTGCCAGATATACGCCGACTGGACGGGGTCAAGGTCTATGCCCAGCTCTGTGTAGAAGATCCTCTTGAGCTGCACGCCCACCTGCCCGGCCATGCCCTCAGGGCTCTCAGCGGCCAGAGAGACGGCCCGGCCGATGCTCTCCTTTGGCGCCAGCTCCAGTAAGGGCAAGAGCTGATACAGCCGCTCGGCGGAAAAATTGCCAAGGCCCCCCGCCTCCGTCAGGTCCAGGCTGGCCTGGGGCCTTTGGGGCGCGGGCTCCTCCTCGTTATATTCGGGCTTCTTTTCGGGGATCATAGGGCTGTCTTCCCCATGGGGGTCGATGCCCTCCTCGTTCCCCTCATATCCCTGGGCCCCCTCCCCGAAGCCCCCGAAGGTTTCGTCCCGGGGGGCCGTTTCGGGCATGGCGGGCTCCGGTACGGCCACGGCGGCCATGTTCCCCAGCACAGGCTCGCCGGTGCCGATCATATCACCCACCTGGGGCGCTAAATGCAAATCTGATGTGCTGGAGGTGGCAGGCGGCGAATAGGGCACCAGTGTGCCGTCGCTGGCGGTGTAATAGCCCGTGTTCCCTCCGCCCTGCTGCAGGTACTGGTCCAGGTTCGAGTCGCTGGTGGTGCCCGTGTTCCCGGAAGGCCCCGCGGGCCCCTCCGTCTGCCCGGGGGAAACGGCGTCCGGGTCAAAGATGGGGAAGTCGAAGATATTGGGGATGCTGCCGGGCTCCCGGGGTTTGCCGGCGCTGGGCCTGCCCGTGCCCCCCTGGGCCGCCGCCTTCGATGCAAGCTCTGTGAGCTCCCCGGAGGCCCCGGCCTCCTGCATATACAGTAAGAACCCATAGGCCGCCCGGCCATAGGCTTCATCTAAGGCCAGGCGCGCTTCCTCCTCAAGGCCCTCCCGCAGCACGCACACGGCCTCCTTGCGGGCCAGGGGATAGTCTTTGGAGATGCGCTGGGCCTCGCTGCTTTCAGGCTCTATGACAAAGTAATTCTCCAAAAGCAGTTCTTTATCCTCTTCCCCGCAGAAAAGCAGCAGGAGCTTCTGGGCCTTTTCGCTCATGGCCTTGGGGGCGTCCGCCTCCAGGCCGCCCTGCTGGATGCCCGTGTTCACAAGGCCGCTCATCAGGTTCGGCAGGCTCAGTTCGCTCATGGCCTGCCCGAACAAAAGCAGGATGCACAAAAGCACCGGCGCCCAGAAGGGCTTTAAGTATCGTGCGGTCAGCTTCAAGATGGCTGCCCCCTTTTCCTCATTTTTCGCTCATTTTAATTGCATGATTATAGCACGCCCCCGCCCCACCGTCAAGGAGCCCGGGGAAATGTTCAAGAAGCCTTTACACTCTATTCACAAGCTCCCCACAGCCCCAGCTCTTTGAGATGCGAAAAGAGCGGCCCCGTGATCCAGGGGTAGGTGACGTTTTCCGGCAGCGCGTCAAAAAGCCGGGTCTCGGCCATTTCGCTTTCCGGCATGGGCCCGAGCCCCGTGATATGGGCCAGGTAGATGGCCCCGTTTGCCCCGGGGTCTCCCTCGTTATCGGCGGCCCAGTAGCCGCACACGGGCTCTATGGTGAAATCTTTTGCCCCCGATTCCTCCCACAGCTCCCGCCGGGCGGCTTCCTCGGTGGTCTCCCCGGGCTCCACGTGGCCCCCCTGGGTCTCCCAGGTGTCCCGGTCCTTGTGGCGGCTTAAAAGCAGCCTGCCCTGATACCGGGAGAAAACCACCACATATTTATAGTTTTCCGCCTCTTTCAGGTCAAAATCCTGCAAAGCATCCCCTTTTTCCTCACATTCCCTTGGATTTTTCCCAGCACGCCTTCATGGCCTTCTGGACGCTTGCCCGAAAGCCCGTCTTCTCCAGCACCTGCACGGCCTCTATGGTGGTGCCCCCCGGCGAGCAGACCATGTCCTTCAGCTGCCCCGGGTGCAGCCCGGTCTCCAGTACCATTTTGGCGCTGCCCAGGACCGCCTGGGCGGCGAAGGCCACCGCCTGGCTTCGGGGCATCCCCTGGGCCACAGCGGCATCCGCCATGGCCTCGATAAGGATGAACACATAAGCCGGCGAGCTGCCGCTGACCGATACCACCGCGTCCATCAGACGCTCAGGCACCTGCTCCGCCCGGCCGAAGCTGCGAAGGAGGGAGAAGGCAAGCTGCCGCTGGTCTTCGGGCACGTTCTCGCTGAAGCACACCGCCGTAATGCCCTCCCCCACCATGGCGGGGGTGTTGGGCATGGCCCGGGCGACGCGCACGGGCCCAGCGAAACGCTCTGTGAGCCATTCTATCGTCTTGCCCGGGGCGATGGAAAGGATCAGGGCGTCCTCCCGGCAGGCCCCCCGTATCTCGTTTATGACGCCCTCGTACACCTGGGGCTTTACGGCCAGCAGCAGCACCTGGGCTTCTTTGCACAGGGCTTGGGCGCTTTTCAGGCTCTTTACCGCGAATTTTTCTTCAAAGCCCCCTGCCGCTTCCTGCGAAATGTCCGTCACAACTACGTCCCCTGGGGCGCACACCCCGCTTTTCAGCACCCCGGAGAGGATGGCCCCGGCCATGTTCCCGCAGCCTATGATTCCCAGTTTCATAAAAAATTCCCTCTTTTCTGTTTTCTTTCTAAATTATAGCTACCTGGGGACCCGCCGTCAAGGCGCATATTTCCGCGGCCACACGAAAAACTAAAAGAAAACCCAAAGGAGGAAACGCCTGTGCAGAAGAAAAGGAAGATCGACTACCACGAGCACGACACCCTGCCGGAAGACAAGTTCCCCGCCATCTCCAACGTGGCCTCGGCAAACGAGTGCACCGGCCTCATGTACAAGACCCCCATCGACCGCCAGGAGCTGGGCGCCTACCGGGAGCTCTACAGCATGGAGATCCCAAAGGACCCCTCAACGGAAATCCCCCAGCGCTCTACCCGCACCTGACCCCCAGGGCCCGCCCTTTTACCGCGGGCCCTGGTTTTTTCCGCAGAATTTACAGTGTGTTCAACATCTTTCCCCGGGAATGATATAAAATAGGAGGGCAAGGGGGGTGGTCGGGTGTTTGGGTATGTGCGCCCCAATAAATCGGAGCTGCTGGTAAAGGAATACGAGCAGTATAAGGCCGTGTACTGCCAGCTGTGCCGGGTGCTGGGCCGGGACTACGGGTTTTTCGCCCGGTTCTTTCTCAGCTACGACTGCACCTTTTACGCCCTGCTGGCCCTTTCGGCCACCGGGGAGAAGGTCTCCCCCTGCCGGGAGCGCTGCGCCTGCAACCCCCTAAAGCGCTGCCGGTACCTAGAGGGAGAGGGCGAAGCCTACGACAAGGCCGCGGCCCTCACCATGCTTTTGGCCTATTATAAGGCGGAGGACGACATCCAGGACGACAGCCCTATAAAGACCGTGGGCAAGCGCCTTCTGCGCCCCTACCTGCGGCGGAAGGCCCGCTGGGCCCGGGTGCGCTACCCCTATCTGGCAAAGTGCGCCGAGAGCTTCATGGAGTCCCAGAGAGCCGCCGAGGAGGCGGGCCTGTCCTTAGACCCCTGCGCCGAGCCCACGGCGAAGCTTCTGGGGGATGTGTTCGAGGACATTGCCGGGGAAAACAAGGGGCAGGCCGCGGCCTTAAAGCAGCTGGGGTACTTTTTGGGCCGGTGGGTGTACTTGATGGACGCCGCCGACGACCTGCCCCAGGACCTGCGCACCGGGGCCTTCAACCCCTTTATCGACCGGCTGGATTTCTGGGGGAAGTCCCAGCTTTCCCCGGACGAGCGGAAAAAAGCCGATAACTTCTGCAACGAGGCCTTAAACCGCACCGCCGCCCGGATGCTGCCGGCCTTAAACCTTCTGGAGCTGCAAAGCTTTGGGCCCATTATTGAAAACGTCATAAAAAAAGGCCTGCCGGAGCTGCAGCGGGAGATCCTCTTTCTGCACATTAAGGAAAAGCCCCGGCGGGAGTTAAAGAATCTGTAAGCTTTTGGGCGTATGCTCTTTATTATAAAACAGAAATAAGGGAACCTAAGGAAAAGGAGAACAGCATGACGGACCCGTATAAGGCACTGGGGATATCCCCCTCGGCCACCGATGAGGAAGTAAAAGAGGCGTACCGGAACCTGGCCAAAAAGTACCACCCGGACCAGTACGCCGACAGCCCCTTAAAAGACTTGGCCGACGAAAAGATGAAGGAGATCAACGAGGCCTACGACACCATCACCGCCCAGCGCAAGGCCGGCAGCGGCCGGGGGTACAGTACCGGCTACTCGGCCTATAACAACGTGGGCAGCCGGGGGGGCTCCGCCTTCCAGGATGTGCGCAACCTCATTATGGCCGGGCGCATCGCCGACGCCGAGCAGCTCTTAAACGGCGTGCCCGGCGAGCGCCGCAGCGCGGAGTGGTATTTCTTGAAGGGCTCTGTGCTCTACCGCCGGGGGTGGCTGGAGGAGGCCAAGGACCACTTCTCCCGGGCCTGCCAGATGGACCCTTCAAACGGCGAATACAGTGCGGCCTTAAATCAGGCCATGAACCAGGGCACCGGCATGTACGGGGGCTACAGCCCCAACATGACCACCGGCGGCTGCAATTCCTGCGACATGTGCTCCTCCCTCATCTGCGCCGACTGCTGCTGCGAATGCATGGGCGGTGACCTGATTCCTTGCTGCTGAGGGGGCGTGTGAAGTGAAACAGTCGGTAAAGGTGGCAGTGTGCGGCGCGGTGGCCGCCCTGGGCGTGGTGCTGATGCTCTTTCAAGGGCTCATACCCATAGCGAGCATTGCGCTGCCCGCCTTAGCGGGGTGCCTTCTCATCCCCATTGTGGCCGGGGCCGGGGTGCCCTGGGCCTTTGGGTGCTACGGGGTCACGGCGGCGCTTGTCCTTCTTCTGGCCCCGGACCGGGAGGCCGCGCTGATCTACACGCTGTTTTTCGGCTATTACCCAGCCCTTTTCGCGGTGCTGGGCCGCATAAGATCAAAGCCCCTGCGCTATGGGGTGAAGCTCCTGATCTTTAACGGCGCCGCCGTCACAGAGGCCCTGCTGGCCCTGTACCTGCTGGGCGCGCCTATCGAGTCCATCTCCTTTTTGGGGCCCTTTACGGCCCCGGCGCTGCTGCTACTGGCAAACGTGGTCTTCTTCCTCTACGACCGGGCTCTGGAGGGGCTCATCGCCACGTACTTCCGGCGGCTGCACCCCAGGCTCATGAAAATTCTACAAGGAAAATAAAAAACGCAGGCGCGAAAAGGCGCTTGCGTTCTTTTTTTACGGCGTGTACCGCATGAGCCAGCAGTCCCGGTAGGTCCCCTCATGCAGCTCGCTTTGGGGCAGCAGCTCTGTCTTTTGAAACCCGCAGGCCTCGTAGCAGCGGATGGCCCGCTCATTGTCTGTGTGGGGGTCAACGTACACGGCCCGGGCGTTTTTCTTTTCTGCCAGATAGTCCAGCACCTGCCGGATGAACCTGCGACCGATGTGCTTCCCCCAGCAGCCCGGCTCGCCGATGAACTGGTCCATGGCATAGCCCTCCCGGAAGGAGTACACCTGCACATAGCCCACGGGCTCGCCCCGGTACAAAATGATACACCGGGAGACATCGTCCTCCCCGTAAAAGTGCTCCCGCACCATCTCCGGGGTAAAGGGGTTGTCCCGGCCCTCGTACCACTCCAGCACCACGGGGTCTGTGAGCCATTTGAGAAGATAGGGCGCGTCCCCCGGCTCTAAAAGGCGCAGGGCCACTTCCTCTTCCATGGGCTACACCTCCGTAAACTCCATAATGAACCCGTGTGGCAGAAGCTTTGCCGCTAGCCGGTAGAGCTTGTACCAGATGCCTTTGGTGTACACGATCTTCCCCCGCTTTGCCGCCTTCAAAGACCCGGCGGCCACTTCCTTGGGGGAGACCCGGGGCAGGCTGTCGATGAGCCGGGACTTGCCCTCGGGCACGTTTGCCACGTGCCAGAAGTCCGTGTCCATGGGGCCGGGGCACACGGCCGTGACTTTTATGCCCCGGGGCCGCAGCTCATCGTGCAGGGCCTTTGACAGGGCCAGCACGTAGGCCTTTGTGGCGCTGTACACCGACATGCGGGGCGTGGGGGCGAAGGCCGCGATGGAGGCGATATTCAGCACCAGGCTGTCGTCCAGCATATAGGGCAGGCACAGGCGGGTCAAGGCCGTAAGGCCCTTGCAGTTTAGATCCACCATGCCGGTCTGCTCCCCCCGCACAGAGGAGAAGAAATCCGTGCACTTGCCGAAGCCCGCGTTATTTACCAGCACCTTGATCTCCGGGTTGTTTTCTTTCAGAAGCTGCTCCATGGCGTCGATGCTCTCATCCTTGGAAAGGTCCAGGGAGATGGCGGCGATGGTTTTATCCGGGTGCTCCTCGGCCACCTGTTTCAGGGCGTCCTTGCTGCGGGCCACCAGCCAGAAGGCGTCTATACTGGGGTACTGCTCGATAATAGCGTTGATGTACTCCCTGCCCAGGCCCGAGGAGGCCCCGGTGATAAGCGCTGTGACCATATAAGAATCCGCCGTCCTTTCCGCTCAGTCTTTGCTGTCTACTGCCATTTTACGCCAATCTTCCCCCGCTGTCAATTCTTTTTCCCTGCCTGCTGTGCGAGATACCGCCCGGTCTTATAGAGCATTCGCAGGGCCTCGGGCACAAGCTCCTGGGGGAAGGGCTTGAGCCAGTTGTCGGCCTCCAGGGTGAAGTCGCCCTCGTAGCCAATCTCAGAGAGGGCCCCGGTCAGGGCGGCGAAATCGATCTTCTGGGTAAAGGGCAGGGTGTGGGTGTCCTGCTGCAGGTCGTTGTCGTGCACGTGCAGAGCCTGCAGGCGCCGGGGGCCCAGGGTGCGTATGGCAAGGGCCAGGTCCTCGTCGGTGAGGGCCACGTGGCCCACGTCCAGGCAGGCAACCACCCAGGGGCTCCCCACTTCGTCGATGTACTCGCAGAATTCCTGGGGCCGGGAGCACACGCTGTCCACGATGCGGTGGGCGGGCTTATTGCGCTGCCACATGTTCTCGCAGGCGGCTTTTATGCCGAACTTCTCGCAGTAGGGCACAAGGCGCTTATAAAACTCAATGTTCTGCCGCTTCAGTTCCTCCGCCTGGGTCACGTAGGGCAGGTGATGCTTGGGGTGCACCACGATGACCTTGGCCCCCAAAATAGACGCGGCCTCCATAGACCGGACGATGAGCTCAAAGCGCTCCTCGTCCCTTTTGGGGTCCCCGAAGGAGGAGGCGAAGGGGGCGTGGGCCTGGTTGCAGGGGATGCCCGCTTCGTCGGCGGCGGCCCGCAGGGACTTGGCGTAATCCCGGAAATTTTCCCCGGCCATGGGGTAGCCTGGCTCCTCCGTCATGCGGAAAAAGCTGAAATCGTAGGCGTCAAAGCCCGCCGCTTTTATCATGCGGATGGCCTCGGCCTCCCCGTACAGGCGGCCTAAAAAATCGGTCTGGGTAGATAAGATCATGTGAAATCGCTCCTTTTTACTCAAATTCGTCCGCTTCCATGGCCCGGCGTATCTCCCCGTAGGTGTACCCCAGGCGCTGCAGGGCGGCAAAGGCCCGGCGGCGTTCCTTTTCGTCCTGGGCCCAGCCGGGGTACTTTTTACCCAGAAGGGCCCGCATGTTCATAAGGGCCGCGTCCTCGTCCCTGTATTCCTCCAGAAGCTCGTCAATGAGCTCCTGCCCGATGCCCTTGCGCCTGAGCTCCTGCCCCACCCGCATGGCCCCCCAGCCCCGGCGGGTGAAAAGCTCCTGGGCCAAACGGCGGGCGTAGTCTTCGTCGTTTATGAGCCCTAACTCCTCCATGCGGCCGGCGGCGGTTTCCGCTGCCTCCCGGCTCAGGCCCGCCCGGGCGATCTTCTCCGTCAGCTCTTTTTTCGAGTGGCTGCGGTGCTCCAGCAGGTACAGGGCCCGCTCCTTGGCCCTGTGGGCCTCTGAGGCCTCTATAAGTTCGTGGAACTCCTCGTCGGTCAGTTCGTCCCCGGGCCGCAGGCCAGAGCGAAGGAAGGTCTCCGTGTCGATCTTCACGGCCTCCTCCCCGTCTATGTACAGCTGGGTCAGGCGGTGGCGGCGGGGCTCGGCGGCAGTCAGCTCCATCAGTCGTCCACCGTTATGTCAATGTCCGGCTTCTTGGAGGCGGGCTTTTTGGGGGCGGGGGCTTCGGCGGGGGATGCGGGCGCGGTGGGCGCCTCGGGCAGGGCGGCCTCTACGGGCTTTACGCCGCCCTTGGCGGGGCCGTTATCGTAGAGCCTGCTCACGTTCTCCCGCACCTTGGCTTCTATCTCCGCGGCGGTGTCCGGGTGGGTGGCCAGGTAGTCCTTGGACTTATCCCGGCCCTGGCCGATGCGCTCGCCGTTATAAGAGAACCAGGCGCCGCTTTTCTGCACGATCTCCAGCTGCACGGCGATGTCCAGCAGCTCGCCGGTGCGGGAGATGCCCGTGCCGTACATGACGTCGAACTCGGCGGTGCGGAAGGGGGGGGCTATTTTGTTCTTCACCACCTTGGCCTTGGTGCGGGAGCCGATCATGTCCGTGCCGTTCTTGATGGCCTCGCCCTTGCGCACCTCTATGCGCACAGAGGCGTAGAACTTCAGGGCCCGGCCCCCGGGGGTCACCTCGGGGTTGCCGTACACCACGCCCACCTTCTCCCGCAGCTGGTTGATGAAGATGGCCACGCAGTTGGATTTGGAGATGGCCCCGGCAAGCTTCCGCAAAGCCTGGCTCATAAGCCGCGCCTGCAGGCCCACGTGGGTGTCGCCCATGTCGCCTTCTATTTCCGCCCGGGGCACCAGGGCCGCCACAGAGTCCACTACGATCACGTCAATGGCGTTGGAGCGCACCAGGGCCTCGGTGATCTCCAAAGCCTGCTCGCCGGTGTCCGGCTGGCTTACCAGAAGGCTTTCCACGTCCACCCCCAGGTGCCCGGCGTACACCGGGTCCAGGGCGTGCTCCACGTCGATGAAGGCGGCGTTGCCCCCCAGCTTCTGGCCCTCGGCGATGCAGTGCAGGGCCAGGGTGGTCTTGCCCGAGGACTCGGGGCCGTACATCTCGATGATGCGCCCCCGGGGAAGCCCGCCGATGCCCAGGGCCAAATCCAGGGACAGGGACCCGGTGGGGATGGCCTCTACGTTCAATTCACTGTCCTGCCCCAGGCGCATGACGGCCCCCTCGCCGAACTGCTTTTTGATCTGGGCCAGGGCCGTCTCCAGGGCCTTCTGCTTTTCTTCGGGCTTCACGCCCCCCGCCCGGGTGCTCACCGGGGCCTGCTTCTTCTCTGCCATATGAAAAACACTCCTCCGTCTCGTTTTCTATCCCCGATTATACTCCATTTCGCTGCCAAAAGCAATGTCTTTCCGCAATTTTTTCGAACAAATATTCCTAGATAAGTCCCTCCTCCGTGAGCTCCACAGTGCGGGTGCAGACCTCCTCTATATACCGCCGGTCGTGGGAGACGCTGAGGATGGCCCCCGGGAAGCCCCGCAGGAGCCCCCGTATCACCGGGCCCGACAGGGGGCTGAAGTTCCGGGTGGGCTCATCCAGTATGAGGACGTTCGCCCCGTCTAAGATCATCCGGACGAAAAAGAGCTTGGCCCGCTGCCCGCCGGAAAGCTCTGCCACCGGGTGGGAGAATTCCTCGGGGGTGTACTTCATGCTACCCAGGTACGTCTGAATCTTCGTGCGCTCCTCCTTGTCCCCGGTCTTTGAGAGGAACTCCACCGGGGTCTTCCCCGGGTCCAGCTGCTCGCCGTAGTCCTGGGGCATGTAAGCGGCCTTTATGTCCGTGCGGGGCAGCAGCTCTTGTGCGATCTTCCGCAGAAGGGTGGTCTTCCCGGCGCCGTTTTTGCCGGTGATGCACAGGCGCTCGGGCCCCCGCAGGTGCAGCTCTATGTTTTCCGCCAGTACCCGCCCCCCGGCCGTAAGCTCCGGCAGGGTGAAGTCCAGCACCGTCTTGCCCCAGGGCAGGCTTATGCCCTCCCCGAAGCCGGCGAAGATGGCCTCCTCGGTGTCGGGCAGCTGGGTGCGGGCCTCGTGCTCCCGCTCGTAGCGGCGCTCCAAGGACTTCACGGCCTTCATCTTCCGCTTGAGCATCTTGCCGCTGTGGGGGTCCTGGCGGGAGACGGCGTTCTGCCCGTGCTCCACCTTCTGGTACAGCTGCCGGAAGCGCTCCTGCTGCTTCCTTTCCTCCTGGCGCTCCTTTTTGGCCACCTGCTCCTGCTTCTGGAAATTGTGCGCGCGCTCACTGACATACCGGGCGTAGCCCATGCGGGCCACCGTGTGCCGGGGCAGGGTCTTCCGACGCAGCTGCTCCATGTGTAGCACGCAGTTGGCCGTGGCCTCCAAAAGCGCCTCGTCGTGGGAGATGTACAGCACCGGCTGGGGGCAGTTCTTGATGAAACCCTCCAGCCAGCGCAGGGTGCTGATGTCCAGGTCGTTGGAGGGTTCGTCCAGCAGATAGGCGTCGGGCTTTTCCAGGGCCAGCAGGGCCATGCGCAGCTTCACCTTCTCCCCCCCGGAGAGGGCCCCCATGAGCTGGTCGCTGTAGAACGTCTCGGGCCCCACCCCCAGCCGGGCCCCCAGGGCCGCCAGCTCTTTGGGGGTGGCTTCCAGGAAGGCCGCGCTTTCGGCGCATTTCTCGTAGACGGTCTTGCCCTTGTCCTCCCCGCTGAGCTCCTGGCTGAGATACCCCAGGACCATGCCGTCCTTCTGTATCATCCCTTCCCACTGGGCGTAGGGCTCTACGAGGGCTTCGTCACAGAGCAGCTTTAAGAGGGTGGACTTGCCGTTTCCCTCCTCCCCGACGACGGCCATCCTGTCCCCGGGGTTCAGGGTGAAGGTCAGGCCTTCCACCAGGGTGCGCAGGTCCTTCTTCATGGTGATGGTAAGATCGCGTATTTGCAGCATAAAAAGCCTCCTTTGCGTAAAAAAGCCTGCCCCCAGGCGCGCCGGGAACAGGCAAAGCATACGCAAAGCAGGCGCAGAGACACCCTCTGCACGATCTGCACAACAGAAAAAAGATGCGTATAAGGCCCGGCCGGCAGCTGAAACAGGCTTCGGGGCACAGGTCCCCCAAGCGTTTTTCTACCTTTTCCATAAGCCTTATGCGAACATCTTTTCACTCCTTTTATTAAAACTGCCGCTATTATACCGGCTTTGCCGGGTTTTGTCAAGAGGTTTTTTCCACGCCTAGCTTCGTGAAAGCTGCAGCACGTGGCAGATGCCGGGGATATTCTCCCCCTGCTGGGAGGAGGTGGGGGACATGAGGGCCCCGGTGGCGCAGAAGAGGATATTCGAAAGCCCCCCGGCCTCCATGCGGCTGAGGATGTGCCCGCACAGCACCGACGCCGAGCACCCGCAGCCGGAGCCCCCCGCGTGCACGTCCTGGCTCTCCCGGTCGTAAAGGAGCAGCCCGCAGTCCTGGTGCCGGGCGGTCAGGTCCAGGCCGTCCCGGTCCAGGGTCTTGTGGAGAAGGTCCGTGCCCACCTGGCCCAGGTCGCCGGTGTAGATGCAGTCGTAGTCCTCCGGGGCGGTGCCGGTGTCCAAGAGGAACTGCCGGATGCTGTCCGCTGCGGCCGGGGCCATGGCGGCCCCCATGTTGGCCGGGTCCTTCACCCCCAGGTCCACGATCTTCCCCGCAAGGCCCCGGCGCACCTCCACCCGGCCCTTGTGCCCCACGATGGCGCAGCCCGAGGCCGTGGCCGTCCACTGGGCCGTGGGGGTGCGCTGGGCCCCGTACTCCAGGGGCGTGCGGAACTGCCGCTCCGCCGAGCAGAAGTGGGAGCTTGTTACAGCCGCCGCCCGGCAGGCGGCCCCGCAGTCTACCAGCACCGCCGCCAGAAACAGCGTCTGGGCCATGGTAGAGCAGGCGCCGTACTGGCCCAGAAAAGGTATCTCAAAGTCCAGAAGCCCGAAGGTGGAGGAGATGCACTGGTTGAGAAGGTCCCCGGCCAGGATGAAGTCGATCTCCCCGGGCGTGAGCCCCCCTTTGCGCAGCGCCGCCGACACGGCCTCCTTCTGCAGCTGGGCCTCGGCCTTTTCCCAGCTCTCGGTCTGCAGGGTGGTGTCCTTGAAGGTCTGGTCGAAATCCGCCGCCAGGGGCCCCTCGGCCTCCTTTTTGCCCGCCACCGCCCCGTGGCTCTCTATCTTCGGCGGGGTGGTGAATTCAATGGTCTGCTTTCCTATGCGTTTCATGTGCGCCCCCTGTTTCATTGGTTTTGCTTTTAGGGTGCCCAGGGGGAATGAAAATATTAGGGGTTGCAAAAGGCGGCGGGGGGTGATATAATAGTATTGCAAAATTAACCCGGTCAACAATTGCACCAAGACCCGAAAAACCCCCGGAGATGGCAGTCTCCGGGGGTTTTTTGTGCTTTGGCTCACTGGCCCTTACTCCTGCCCGTCGAGCCATTTACAAATGTAGTAGGCAACCACACTCGCCGCAACGGACAGAACAAAATTAACCCATGTAGCCAACATTGCCACCTCCTCCCTGTGCCTGTATAGAAGGGGCAGCGCTTACACTATACCATGATTCGACACATATGGCAACTGTTTTGTCTTTTTTGGGCCTTTAAGCTATAAAAACTACCGTTCACCGAATAAAATTGCGGCTGAAAGACGCTCTTTCTTCCGGCGTGCACTTGCTGTACACTTCCAGCCACTCCAGAACCTCCTCCTGGTCCAGGGTGATGTCGCTGTCTACGGGCAGGCTTTCTACCCACTCCCACCAGGCCTCTGGGTCGGCTGACTCCTGTTCTATGACCTCCCGCAGCTTTTTATTGTTTTTCATTTGCTCAACGCGCCCCGCCGCGCCGGGGTCGGGCACAAAGGTAAAGGAATGGGCCAGCTCCCTTGCGGGGGCCACGCCGCCCAGGATGACGCTGAGAAGCAGGTCCCCGGGGTCTGCGGCGGACGCCGGAATACAGAGGCACAGCGCCGCCATGGCAGCGGCCAGCACCCTGACAAAAGCTTTTTTCATAAAGCCCTCACGTCCTTTCAAACTGGCTGTTGTAGAGCTCTGCGTAGAAACCGCCCTTCTGGAGCAGGCCTGCGTGGGAGCCCTGCTCTATGATGTGGCCGTCCCGCATGACCAGGATCACATCGGCGTCCCGGATGGTGGAGAGGCGGTGGGCCACGATGAAGCTGGTGCGGCCCTTCATCATTTTCTGGAAGGCCCGCTGGATGCGGCTCTCGGTGCGGGTGTCGATGGAGGAGGTGGCCTCGTCCAGGATCAGCATGGGCGGCAGGGAGAGCATCACCCGGGCAATGCACAAGAGCTGCTTCTGGCCCTGGCTCAGGTTCTCAGCCCCCTCGCCGATGGGGGTGTCGTAGCCCTTTGGCAGGCGCTTGATGAAGCTGTGGGCGTGGGCGGCCTTTGCGGCCTCTATGACCTCCTCCCGGGAGGCGTCAGGCTTGCCGTAGGCGATGTTCTCGGCGATGGTGCCCCGCTTGAGCCAGGTATCCTGCAGCACCATGCCGTAGTTCTTCCGCAGGCTCCCCCGGGTGATGTGCCGGATGTCCTCCCCGTCTACGGTGATAGCGCCCCTGTCCACGTCGTAAAAGCGCATAAGCAGGTTTATGATGGTGGTCTTCCCGCAGCCGGTGGGGCCCACTATGGCCACCCGCTGGCCGGGCTCTACCTGCAGATGGAAGTCTTCAATCAGGGGCTGCCGGGGGCGGTACGAGAAGTACACATGCTGCGCCCCCACCCGGCCCTGGGCCTCCCCCAGCACCCGGGCGTCCGGGGGCTCAGGGGCCTGGGGGGGCTCTTCTATCAGGGCGAAGACCCGGCCCGCGCAGGCCAGGGCGTTCTGCAGCTCGGTGACCACGCCGGAAATTTCGTTAAAGGGCTTGGTGTACTGGTTCGCGTAGCTGAGAAAGCAGGAAAGCTTGCCCACCGTGAGCCCGCCGCCAATGACCGACAGGGCCCCGGCCACCCCCACGCCCGTGTACACCAGGGAGTTCACAAAGCGGGTGGAGGGGTTCGTGATGGAGGAGAAGAAGATGGCCCGCAGGGAGCAGCTTTCCAGCCGGGCGTTTATTTCCCCGAACTTCTCCTGGGCCGCCTTTTCCTGGCCGAAGGCCTGCACTACCCGCTGGCCCTCTATCATCTCCTCGATAAAGCCCGTCTGCTCCCCCCGCACCCGGGACTGCAGATGGAACATGGCGTAGGTCCTTTTGGCGATAAAGGCCGCCGCCAGAAGGGACACCGGCGTGATGAACACCACAACAAGGGTAATGGCCACGTTCACAGACAGCATGAAAAGCAGCGTGCCCAGTATGGTGATGACCCCGGAAAAGAGCTGGGTAAAGCCCATTAAAAGCCCGTCGGCAAACTGGTCTACGTCGGCGATGACCCGGCTGACCACCTCGCCGGTGGGGTGGGAGTCTATATAGGAAAGGGGCAGGGCCTGAAGCTTTCGGAAGGCTTCGTTTCTTATATCCCGCACCACCCGGTAGGTCACATGGTTGTTGCACAGGTTCATGACCCACTGGGAAAGGGCCGAGACGCCCATAACGACCCCCGCCCGCAGAAGCAGGCTCAAAATGCCCCCAAAGTCCACCTGGCCGGGGCCTATTATCAAGTCTACGGCCTGGCCGGTGAGGATGGGGATATAGAGGGTGCCCGCCACCGTCACCGCGGCCAGCAGCACCGAAAGCCCCACGAACGCCCGGTATTTTTTGATGTAGCGCAGCACCTTTTTTAAGGTGCCTCTCTGGGCCTTCTCCTTCATGCGCCCTCGCCCCCTTTCTCCATCTGAGACTGGCAGATCTCCCGGTAGACTTCACAGCTTTCCAGCAGCTCCTGGTGGGTGCCCACCCCTACGGCGCAGCCGTCGTCCAGCACCACGATCTTGTCGGCGTAGCGGATGCTGGAGGCCCGCTGGGAGACGATGAACACCGTCTGACCATAGGGCAGGGCCTTGATGGCCGTGCGCAGGCGCAGGTCTGTGGCGAAGTCTAAGGCGCTGGCGCTGTCGTCCAGTATCAGCAGCCGGGGCCTGCGGCACAGGGCCCGGGCGATGGTCAGCCGCTGCCGCTGCCCGCCGGAGAAGTTCCGGCCCCCCTGGGCCACGGGCTCGTCGAGCCCCTTGGGCTTCCCTTCTACGAAGTCCTTGGCCTGGGCCGTCTCCAGGGCCTGCCACAGGGCCGCGTCAGACGCGCCCCCGCCGCCCCACTGCAGGTTCTCCCGGATGGTGCCGGTGAAAAGCTGGGCCCGCTGGGGCACCACGCCCATCTGCCCGCGCAGGTCCTCTATGGGCCAGTCCCTTACAGGCTGGCCGCCTACGCGCACCTGGCCCCCGGTGCAGTCATAAAAGCGGGGCAAGAGGTTCACAAGACTCGTCTTCCCCGAGCCCGTGCCGCCTATAATGCCCACCGTCTCCCCGGCCTTCACAGAGAAGGTGATGTGGGACAGGGACTCGGCCCCCGCGCTCGCATAGCAGAGGCTCACGTCGTCGAATTCCACGGAAAGGCCCCGGCCCTCTTTTTCTTCCCCAGGCGCCTGCCCGCCGGTCTGTTGCAGGGAGGGCTCTATGTCCATCACGTCGGCCACGCGGTTTGCGCAGGCCAGGGCCTTTGTGATGTTGATGATGAGGTTTGCGAGCTTTATGAGCTCCACCAGGATCTGGCCCATGTAGTTTAAGAGGGCCACCACCTGGCCCTGGGTGATGACGCCTTCCTCCACCCGCAGGCCCCCGGCCCACACCAGGGCCAGGGTGGCTAAGTTGATGAGGATATAGGTCACCGGGTTCATGAGCCCCGAGACCCGGCCCACGTGCACCTGCAGGCGGGTCAGGGCGTTGTTGCCCGCTTCGAACTCCGCCGTCTCCCTTTCCTCCCGGCCGAAGGCCCGCACCACGCGCACGCCTGTAAGGTTCTCCCGGGCCTTGCCCAGCACCCGGTCCAGGCCCCCCTGCACCTGCTTGTAGCGGGGCATGGTCCACAGCATGACCCCGAAGACCACCGCCGCCAGAAGCGGGATGGCCCCGGCAAAGATCAGGGCCGCCTTCCAGTCGATGGTGAAGGCCATGGCCATGGCGCCGAACACCACAAAGGGCGAGCGCAGCAGAAGCCTTAGCGTCAGGTTCATGCCGTTTTGCACCTGGTTTATGTCGCTTGTCATGCGGGTGATGAGGGTGGGGGCGCCTTCTCTGTCGAGCTCTGAAAAGCCCAGCCCCTGGATATGGGAAAAGAGCGCCATGCGCACCTTGGCCGCAAAGCCCACCGAGGCCTTGGCCGCGAAATACTGGGCCGTAATCGAGCACACGAGCCCTATGACCCCCAGGGCAACGAGCACAAAGCACATCTTCACAACGTAGCCCTGGTCCCGGTTCTTGATGCCCGTGTCGATGACCGCCGCCATGACTAAGGGCACCAGAAGCTCGAAGCTTGCTTCCAATAGCTTGAACAGCGGGCCCAGGACGCATTCCTTTTTGTAGCCCGTCAGGTATTGCAGAAGGCGTTTCACGTGCGCATCTCTCCTTTTTCTGATATGTTTTCCGCATTTTTCTCCAGCCGTTCCCGGCGTACAATCTCTTCTCCTATCCGCCTTCGGAAATTGCAGAAGAAAGCCTCTGGGCCCATCTTTTCCCACATGGTTTCCAGCGCATCCGCGTTCATGCGTTTCACGGCCTGGTCCAGGTCCCTATCCAGAAAAGAATTGTAAAAAGCCAGGGGAATGAAATATTCCATGGAATCTTCCTCTAGTGTAAGAATAAGCTGAAGGTAATCTTCCGCGTTGTATGGGTCGCTGGGATTGAGCAGGAAAGTCCTTTCCGCAGGATGCTCGGCCAGCCAATGCATTACTTTTATAAATTCCTGTCTGCTTGCTGTTTTGTCCATTTTTCATTCCTCCAAAAAAATTTTTACTGTACTGGATAGTACACAGTATATCAGATACACTATTTATAATCAAGTTAAGTGTACTAGATAATACAGTTATTGGAGGAGATTACAATAAACAAGCTAATACAAGACGTTGAACTTGGTAAAAACATTCAAAAAATCCGTCTTCAAAAAAGCATGTCACAATCTGACGTGATTGTAAAACTACAACTAATGGGCAGTCACTTGTCTTCAAACCACTATGCTCATATTGAACAGGATCGAAATAATATTACCGTATCCGACTTGATTTATTTACAACGAATATTCCAAGTGGATTTCAGCGAGTTTTTCAAAGATTTAATCCCATAAAATTTAATTTTTGGCTCAAGCCTTTTTCTAAAAAGGCTTGCAGGGTGTGGGACAGCGTCCCACGGCCTTATCCCTTAGACAGCCGCGCGAAGTTCGCGAACAGCTTCTTTGTGCCCACCTTCTCGAAGGCGATCTCCAGGAGCGTGTCGTTTGCCATGGGGGTGGCGGTGAGGATGAGGCCGGCGCCGAAGGTTTTGTGGGTGACGGTGTCGCCGGGCTTGTAGGAGCCGGGGGCGGCGGGCTTACCCTGGGGCCTGTACTGGGGCATGGCGGGCTTCCCGCCGCCCAGGGTGGGCAGAGCGGGGGCCTTTGCCCGGGGCTCTGTAAAGGTGCGGGAGCGGGTGAACTCTATGAGCTCCTCGGGTATCTCGTTTACAAAGCGGGAAAGGCGGTTGCGGTTGGTCATGCCGAAGAGCATGCGGGACTCCGCGTGGTACAGGCGCAGCTCCTCTTTGGCCCGGGTGATGGCAACATAGGCCAAGCGCCGCTCCTCCTCCACCTGGGCGGGGTCATAGAGCACGGCGTTGCCCGGGAAGATGCCCTCCTCCAGGCCGGGCAGGAACACCACCGGGAACTCCAGGCCCTTGGCGGAGTGGATGGTCATGAGCACCACGCTGTCGTTCCCCTCATCGTAGTTGTCGATGTCCGTAAAGAGCGCCACCTCCTCCAAAAACCCGGCTAGGGAGGCCTCTTCCCCGTTTTCCTCCTCGTAGCGCCGCAGCATGGAGGAAAGCTCCTGGACGTTTTCCCAGCGGCCCTCGGCCTTGTCGGGGTCGTCGGCCTTTAAGAATTCCTCGTAGCCGATGGCCTCCACCAGCTCCCCATAGAGCTCACTGGGTGCCATGCCGCTTTCGTTTTTCTCTATAAAGCCGTCCATCAGCTGGGTAAAGGGGGCCAGGCGCTTCACAGCCGCCCGGGAGATGGCCGGGTAGTCCTCCGCGTGGGAGAGGACCCCGTAGAGCCCCTCCCCCAGCTGCCGGCCGATCTGGGCGGCGGTGTCCACGGTCTTTTCGCCGATGCCCCGCTTGGGGGTGTTGATGATGCGGGCAAGGCGCACCTCGTCCCCGGGGTTGCTGATAACGCTCAGGTAGGCGATCATGTCCCGCACCTCTTTGCGGTCGAAAAACCTGTGGCCGCCGATGATGCGGTGGGGGATGCCCTGCTTTGCGAACATCCTCTCAAAGGCCAAGGACTGGGAGTTCATGCGGTAGAGGATGGCGTAGTCGGAGAACTTGCGGCCCCCCGCCGCCCCCTCCAAGATCGTGCGGGCAATGCAGTCGGCCTCGTCCTGCTCATTTCCCGCCGCGTGGAGCTTCAGCTTTTCCCCCTCCCCGGCGTCGGTCCACAGGTTCTTGCCCTTACGCTCGGTGTTGTTCTCTATGACGGCGTTGGCGGCGTCCAGTATGTTCTGGGTAGAGCGGTAGTTCTGCTCCAGCCGCACCACTTTGGCGCCGGGGTTGTCCTGCTCGAAATTCAGGATATTCTCGATGGTGGCCCCCCGGAACTTGTAGATGCTCTGGTCGTCGTCCCCCACCACGCAGAGGTTTTTGCTCTTTTCAGAGAGCAGGTTTACAAACTTATATTGTGCGTGGTTCGTGTCCTGGTATTCGTCCACCATGATGTAGGAAAACCGGCCCTGGTAATATTCCAGCACGTCCGGGGCCTTTTCAAAGAGCCGCACGGCGTTTACCAGCAGATCGTCGAAGTCCATGGCGTCGGCCTCCTCCAGCCGGCGCTGGTAGAGGTTGTAGGCCCGGGCCACCTGCTGCAGGCGGTAGTCCTTTTCGTTTTGCAGCTCATATTCCTTGGGGGAAACAAGCTGCTCCTTTGCCCGGGAAATTTCCGCCAGCACCGCCTTGTGGGACAGGGCCCGCTCGGAGATGTCCAGCTGGCGCAGCACGTCCTTCATGAGGCGGCGGCTGTCGTCGGTGTCGTAGATGGTGAAGTGGGGGGTAAACCCCAGCCGGTCCCCGTCCCGGCGCAGCATGCGGGCGCAGCTGGCGTGGAAGGTAGAGGCCCAGATCTCATTGCCGGATTCCCCCAGCATGGCGCATAGGCGCTCCTTGAGCTCTCCGGCGGCCTTATTGGTAAAGGTGATGGCCATGATGCGCCAGGGCCTGCAGGCCGAGACGGACAGCCTCTCCCGCACGCCGTCCTCCAGGGGCGCGCCCTCTAAATAGCTTTTGCAGGCTGCTATGTCCTCCTCTGTAAGGGCGGGCTGCAGGAAGCTGCTGGTATAGGCGGTGCCGTAGCGGATGAGGTTCGCGATGCGGTTGACCAGCACGGTGGTCTTGCCGCTGCCGGCCCCGGCCAGCACCAGCACCGGCCCCTGGGCAGCAAACACCGCCTCCTGCTGGCGGCCGTTCATGCGGGCGAAATCCTTTTCCATGACCCTGCGGCGCAGGGCCAGTATCTCTTCTTTTTCTGTATGCATAGGGTGCGTGCCTTTCTTTCTCTCGTTTTTTTCTGCCTCTTATTTTACATGATTGCGGGGTGCAAGGCAACCGGGCGGAAAAGAAAATTTGAAAAAAGCGCCCCTTTCCGCTATAATAGGGGCAGACAGGATGAAAGGGGAGCTTTTTATGGAGGGACCGATAAAAAATACCGCCCAGTGGGCAGAGGCCGCCGCGGCCCAGCCCCTGCCGGAGTGGGAGGCCCTGCCGGGCATTCCCCTGTATATGGACCAGGTGGTGCTCTATCTCAGCGAGCAGCTGCGGGCCTTTCAGCGGGAGGGCGGGCAGCCGCTGCTGACAAGCTCTATGGTGAATAACTACGTAAAGACCGGGGCCATCCCCCGGCCCGAAAAGAAGAAGTATGACCGCCGCCACCTGGGGGAGCTCATCGCCCTGTGTATGTTAAAGCAGGTGCTGCCCCTGCAGGACATCAAGACCCTGCTTGGGGGAGATGCCCCGGTGGAGGAGCTCTACGGGCTTTTCTGCGAGGTACACCGGGCCGCCCTGGAGGAGGTGCGCGGTGAGCTTGAAAAGAGCCGCAAGGAGCAGGCAGACCCCCGGCGGGAGGCGCTGCGCCTGGCCGCCGAAGCCAACGCCCGGCGCGCCGCCGCCGAGCACATCCTGGCGGGGCTGGAGGGGGCGGAGAAAGAGGAGGCATAAAAAAAGGCCGCGGGCTGCGGCCTTCCTTTTTTGATTTCTCAGGACCTCTCCACGGCCTCCCGCAGGGCGGCGCAGAGCTGGGTCACCAGCAGGGCGGCGTTTGCGTTGCGCTCAAGGCCCTGGCGGGCCGATTCGGTGAGCTCCGGCAGCTTTACCAGCTGCTTCATGGGCAGAGAAGCTAAGCGCTCCGCTATATCGGGCGCGCCGCCCAAAAGGGCCCCCCCGCCGCAGCGCAGCACGCAGGCGTCCCGGAAAAGGGTCTCCAGGCGCTCCAGGGCCCGGCGGCACAGGGCCCGGTCCTTGATAAGGGGGGCCGAAGCGGCCAGAAGCTCGTGGGCCCCCCGGGCCGTCAGGGCTCTGGCCATGGATACCGCGGCCTCCATGGCCTCTTTGGCCGCGCCGCTTTTCATTTCCTCCTGCATGCGGCCCAGGTTGCCCCCGCACAGGGCCGCAAGGCGCAGGGCTTCTTCCTCCCCGGCGCTTGTGTGTTCGCTGAGCCACCGGGCGGCTTCCTCCTCAGAAGGCGGCATGAGCCGGAAGACCTGGGCCCGGGACCGGATGGTGGGCAGCAGCGCCTGGGCCGACCGGCACACCATCAGGAACACGGCGCTGCCGGGGGGCTCCTCTATGAGCTTTAAGAGCTTATTCTGGGGGGCCTCCATGACCCGCTCTCCGAAAACCAGGATATAGACGCTGTAGGGGGCCTCGTCGGGCATGCGCTGGGCGTCGGCGGCCATTTCCTGTATCTGCTCTACCGAAAGGCCCCCGCCCTCCCCCTTGCCCTCTATGACCCGGATGTCCGGGTGGGAGCCCGCCAGGGCCCGCAGGCAGGCAGGGCACGCCCCGCAGGGGGCCTTGTCCTTTTCACGGCAGACCAAAGCCCGGGCAACCAAACTGGCCAACGTGCGCCGCCCGGTGCCCGGCTCTCCCTGGAAAAGGATGGCGTGGGGAAAACGCCCAGAGGAAAAGGCCTCTGAAAGGGCGCTTTTTACCCCCGGGTTCCCCAAAAAGCCTGTAAGGTCCACAGGCGCTTACACCTTCTCGAAGCGGTCCACGTTCAGCACAAAGATCGTCGAGCCCCCCACGGTGACCTCCACGGGGAAGGAGGAGTACATGCCCACCTCCATGGTAGAGGTGCTGGGGACGATCTGGGTGCGGCGGGAGCTGTACTTGGAGATAATGCCGATGACGTCGTCCACCTTGTCGTCCTCCACGCCGGAGATGAAGGTGGTGTTGCCCGCCATCAGAAAGCCGCCGGTGGTGGCAAGCTTTGTCACCGAATAGCCGCCTCTGGTCAGGGCGGAGGAAACGGCGCCGCTGTCATCGTTGCTTACAATCGCTAAAATCAATTTCATAAAGACCAAGCCTTTCCCGGCCGGAAGGGGGCTCCGGCCTGCTTTTTATTGATATCTGCGGGCGCTTTTCAGCGCGCAGGAATATTATGTGAATCTATTATAGCATAGTACCGGGAAAAAAGCCAGCAAAATTTACCATTTTGTA